>RKSG01000143.1 GCA_007570995.1 Nitrospirales bacterium | reverse complement strand
GAACAACAGCGGGACGAAGAGTGCCCCCAGAAGAGGCCCGCCACGTCCGCCGCCCTGACCCGGCTGAAACCTGGTCTGAGGAATCCCGGTGAGCTTCACACGCTGGGCATCCGCGACCTGATTGGCCGTCACGACTGCCAGTTGGAAGAGTCCTTCCGAGTATTGCGACTTCTTGAAAAACTGCCTGGCCACCGCACGGGACGCCGTGCCCGCCCATGAATCCGGCAACGCACCTTCCAGGCCATATCCCGTGTGAATGCGCACCCGGCGCTCTTTGACAGCCAGCACAATCAGGGCGCCGTTGTCCTTGCCCTTCCGCCCCAGTTTCCAGGCTTCGGCGTGTCTCTGGGAAAAAGAAAAAACATCTTCACCCTGGGTTGATGCCACGGTCAGCACCTTCACCTGCGCCGTGGTTTTCTGTTCAAGTTCCCGGAGCCAGCGCTCCAGCTGTTGCCGGTGCCCCGGCAACACTATCCCGGCCCGATCGACGACATACGAGCCGGGGTCGGGAACAGACACCTCGCCCCAGCCCGCACCGGGCAGGGCCAGCAACACGATGACAGCCCATGGAAGGAAAAGAGGCATGGAGTCGCTACCAGCGGTCGGCCAGAGTTTTCAGCCCCTCAATTTCATCATAGAGGAGCACGAAATCATCCCAGGCCTGCTGGTGACTGCCTTGCAGCGCGTGACGAACGCCCGGAAGCGACCGGTCGGTTTCCTGCTCAATCTGCCCGACCACATCAACTGCCGGGAGATAGTCATGGTGTCCATGAAGCCACAGTAACCCGCGCAGGGTGCGTATCAACCGCTCGGCAACATCGCCCTCAATGGTGCCAAAGAGTTTTTCACGACCGGCGGCGGCCAGCAGCCCCTGGCGCATACCAATTAAGATGGCTTTCAACTCGCGTTCACACTGAAGGCGTATGTGTGTGTCCTGAAACGAAAGCTCCGTGCAGTAATCGGTTCCCGCAAAACAGACATGGCATTGTTGAATCTCCAGCAACTCCAACGGGAAGGTATCCAGCGAGCCGTTGATGTAGACGGGCGTCATAATCAGGGGAGCAGAAATTCTGGCTTTACCCAGTCTGGCCCCGTCCTTGGCCAGTTCTCGGAGCATGGCCAGATCAATCCGTTCCAGCACAAGGACGCTGCGCGCGACATGCCGGGCGGGATCAAATTCAGGCGTGGCAATCGCGCCAAACCCGATAACGGCCAGACAATTCGTCCCACCAAGCGCCTGCACCCGATCAACAAACTTCTCCACAGGCTCCTGCATGGCCTTGACCACCCGTTCACGATTCATCATGGATACGGTCATCGGCTGAATTCCCCGGTCAACAATGTCCTGAAGGTCAGAAAGAAGGCCGGCGCGACATGCGCGGGGCACGTCGCATCGGGGCATATCAGGCTAACGCACGGAGTGAAAACCTTGCAAGCGGGGGTATTTCAGAAAGGGGCTTATCAGGAATATGTAACACGCTCTCCGGATTCCGGGACAGACCCAAACAAAACGGGATGACAGACTGCAAGACACAAAGGCTGTTCGTACTTGATTGTCACACTTTTATCATGCAATCTATTATTCGCCTTCACTACAGAAGGTCAACGATGGAAGTCACGGGAACGTGGGAATTGGAAACCGTCAGCGTCAAGGGGAACGGTGGGGCTGCGATCGAGGAGACTACCACAATCGGGCCGTCGCGTCGGTCTCCAATCACACACGCCGGGCCTGTTCGGGAGCATTGGTCAGGTTGGACGTCTCCCTCGCGGGCTTCCGTCAGGAAGGTCGGGGCCGGGGCCGGAGTCAGGCCACCCCGGTGACCGCTGACGGATTGACCACAGTCTTCGAGAAAGGGGAACATAGAAAACATGGACGTTTCACCGTTTGACACACTCGCTGCCGCCCGTGCCCTTGAAGCCGCAGGGTTGCCCCGTGCCCAGGCTGAAGCGGTGACAGAGACCGTGAGAAAGGCCACCAAGGAGCAAACTGCCAACCTGGTCACCAAGGCCGATTTATACCGGGCATTGCTGATACAGGGAGCGGGGATCATTGCCGCCATTGGAACGTTCGCCGGGCTTTCGGAGTTGTTTTGAAGCCACGATGCACCAGATCAAGGCATGTCCCTGGCACGCCCCCCCCTGGATTCCCGCTCAACACACTGCGGGAATGACGGAGGGGGGGCACGACCAGGGACCAGGTCCGCCACATGCCTCGCCACACCCCGCCCTCATCTTTGCCCACGAGCGGGGATCCGGGGGGCGGTCTCGGGGGCATGATGGTTTGCTGGATTCCCGCTTAAGGCTTGCGGGAATGACAATGGCTGGCTTGCGACGTGCCCGGAGCATCGTGTAGGCTGCACCTCCCGTTCCGCGCATGGCCCGCATGAATTTCCTGTTCCTGGTGGCATATGGGTTCAGCTCACTCTACCCTCTCCGACGTTGACTCCCTCGTCCAGGAACTCGAGCGGCACCCGGTTAACCTCAACCGGTTTTTCCAGACGTTTCGGGCACAAACCCTTTCTCTCCAGCAGCTGCAGCTTTTTGTCCGGCAATACCATTATTTCTGCTTCCACTTCGTCAAACTCCTCGAAGGGCTGTTGTACCACACCCCGATCCACAAGGTGGCCATGCGGTCCGCACTGGCGAAGACCCTCTACTCCGAGTTGGGCAGCGGCTCACCCGACCATGCCCACAGCCGACAACTCGAGCGGTTCGCCGGCGCCACGGGACTCCAACCACGAGACTTACAGGACACCACCCCTCTCCCCGCCGTGACGGCTTACCTCGACACCTTGAAACGATTATTCCTTCACTCCGGACATTGCACGGCACTTGGGGCCGAACTGGCCGTCGAAACCACCGCCGTTTCCGAATTCACCAGCTTCGTGCCGGGCCTCCAACGCGATGAGCGGTTTCATCACCGGGAGTTGGAATTTTTCACCTCCCACCTGGCCGAAGAACAACAGCACAGCCAGTGGCTGGTGGAAGCCGTTCGCCAGACCATCAAGACAGACGCTGACTTCCAGCAGGTGGCCGCGGGCGCGCGAGAAACGGCCGATGCCTGGTTGTCGTTCTGGGACGGAATGTACCAGGCAGTCTTTGCCGCCCACCCCGCCGATTCCATGAATTGAATGACTGCCTCCGCTCCACCCGTCCAGCCCCTGCGATTAGAGGGCGAGTTGCTCACACAACGCGCCTGGCGGATGCCCGACCTGGTGGTCTACCAGCACGGGCCTGATGAGTGGTGGGTCACGCCACTCGATGAAGACCTCCCCCTGGTACGCCTGAACCGGATGGGCGCCGCGCTGCTCGGGGCCATGAATGGCCGCCTGACGATCCACACACTCCTCGAACAGTTCGGCACGTGGATCTGTGGCCCCAATCGAGAAACCGGCCAGTGGTATCTCGAACGCTGGGCCTTACCCCGATACTCATTGTGTTATTTCGGAACAAACCCGCCTGCCGGCCACAGCGTCAACGCGAAATGGGATCTCCTCCTCCAGAAGGTCCGCGAACAATGGCACGAAAATGTGGCCGTCGAAAGCGAGGATCACCTGACGCAGTTCCACCATCGAGGGATCCAAAGCCACCACGGCCATTTTGAAATCGTGGAAACCACGGTGTCCCATCTGCTGCGGGAGCCTTGCGAAGCGCTGAACGGGTTTTCCTACGGCCGGATGATCGCCAGAACCCTTCGGCAATGCGGGTGGTGGAATCCGAAACCCCGTCGCATCGTCGAGGTAGGCGCGGGTTTGGGCTATCTGTCCCAGGAAATGGCGAACGAACTCTCCCCCCTCGAGCGACGCGGCGTGGAATACATCTTTGTCGACCTTACCCGCCCCTTTCTGCACTCCCAGTTAGCCCTGGCCGGACAGGCAGGATGGAACGCGCGCGCCCTGAATGCGAACGCCGAGCAGTTGCCCTTCGCCGATGCCAGCGTGGACCTGGTGATTGACAACGAAAACCTTGCGGACATGACCCCCGTCCACCTGTCAAAGGCCGAGCTGGAGACACGTCACGGCAGCACGCCCGAACATCAGCGCAGTCTGGATCTCATTCAACGACTCCGCTTGAATCTGGATACCCCGTACCCGCAGGAAGCGATTTTCAACTACGGGGCGATGCTGTTTCTGATCGAACTCTGGCGGGTCCTCGCGCCGGGCGGGCATGCTGTACTGATTGAATTCGGGATTGAGGCAGGCTGGCCCAACCCGGTCCGCCTGCCCGGCCATACGGAATACGAAGTGCAATTTACCCACTTGCGCCATGTGGCCCGATGGCTTGGGTTTCGCGAGCAATACTGCGCCCTGCCCCAACTACTCTCGATGCGACGGGATACGCATGTCCTGTGCACCGGAGCCACCTACGCCATCCGGCGCCTCCAGGAAGCCGAGGGCAGATCGTTTTCCG
>RKSG01000072.1 GCA_007570995.1 Nitrospirales bacterium | reverse complement strand
CCCCCGTTGCATCGCCACCGGCAAGGACCGCGCCACCCGCACCAAGGGCCCCTCCAGCCAAGGCCGACCCCAGAATGCCGCCGATACCCTGGCCATAGTCGGTCTCGTCCAGTTGTGCAATCTCCGCCGCCGACGCTTCATCCGCAAACAGGATATTGACATTGAGGGCATACGCCGCTGTACTGGCGTCCCGGACCACGCGGAAGCCATTGCGTGTCACCTCCTGAGCGACCACCTCTTCGATTGGGATACCCCAGTCGCGCCCTGAGGTATCTCGCACACGTAAATAGAGATCCGTGTTCCCTTCAGGGGGATCCAGGAAAATACTTCTTCCCATTTTGATGCGTATGTATTCCACCGATGGCGTCGTGGCACGTCCGACTTCGCTTGGCTTGATGGCCACGCCTGTTGCTGTCTTCTGCTCCATCGCCGCATCCGAATACACAGGCTGCGAACTCGCACAGCCCGCTACGGTGAACAGGGCAAGCCATGCCGAGCACACGATGCTCAGCAACGGGTTCTTCACGATGGTCAACATGTTGCAGTCCTCCTTCTTACACCGATTATCACAAACGTCCTGACTTCGTTGACAGGTATCATACGCACAGGGTGGCTCTCGCGTGTCGAGAGTGTAAAGTCAAACAGCACCACCACTCAGTCACCGAGCACTCCGGACATACGGGCAGTTGGTGATAGCATTGCGGCTACACCATGTCAAATTGCCTCGCGCAATCCACTGATTCAACAGGAACCAGGTGGAGCCCGGCAATCGCGCTGCGATTGATCCCCCGGCGGTAGCACGCACCATTGTACCATGCTGGCCGGCATGCACGTGCAAGACGGACGGGCAGGACACGCCAGGTGGAGGCGACTTATTCCCGCCGCAACACCGCCAACGGCGGTTTGCCCAACACCCGGTAGGTACTGAAGAAGCCGACCACCATGGCCAATCCCACCGTGGCGACGAGTCCCCAACTCATCACCGCGGGTTGCCAGATCCAGGGCAGTTCCAGGAAAAAGCGCAGGATGGCCCAGGAGAGGGCACTGGCGAGGCCGACTCCGATCCCTCCCGCGAGGGTCCCGACCATGGCAAATTCTACCGCAAACGATTGCACCAGCAGGCGTCGCGTGCCCCCAACGACTTTGAGCACAGCGGCCTCATACAACCGTCGGTACCGCGTCGAAGACAAGGCCGCCACCATCACCGCCGCGCCGCTGATGATGCTCAGGAACGCCATTCCCTGAATCACCCAGGCTAATTGCCCCAGCAGGCGTGCCACATTGGCAAGGACATCGCCGATCTGAATGGCCGTCACGTTCGGCAAGGCCCGGACTATCGCCTGTTGAAGAGGGATTTCTTCGTCAGGGCTGACCGTGGCCGTCGAGAGATACGTCAGCGGCGCCCCTTCCAGCGAGGACGGCGACAGAATCATATAAAAGTTGGTGGAAAAACTCCCCCAATCCACCCGCCGGATGCTCTCGACAACCACCGACAGCGGCACGCCCTGCACGTCAAACTCCATCGTGGAGCCGACTGTCAGACCAAGAACGCCGGCAGCTTCTTCTTCCACCGACACGCGCGGCATCGCACGGCGTGAGCGAGTCTGACCGGAATCAGGGCGGGATGGCGGCCACCAGTGTCCGTCGAGAATCGTATTGTCTTTGGGAAGATCAGCCAGGGCAGTCAGCACATATTCCCGTGTGAAATACCACCCATGACGCTTGTCCCTGTGCGCTTCCGGATCCACAGGCACGCCATTGAGCGATCTGAGCCGTGAACGTACCACCGGGGTCAGGGCATACGTTCCGTCCCGGGTTTGCGCGCGCATGATTCGTTCAAAGGACGGTGTCTGATCCGGCTGAATATCAATAAAGAAAAACGTGGGCGCATCGTCGGGAATACGCTCCATAAGCGCCGACAGCAACGACACCTTGACCATGGCCACCGTCACCATGACCATGACCCCAACGCCGATGGAGACGGCCATGCCCATGGTGTAATTCCCCGGTCGCTGGACACGGCCCAGCGCGTGCCGCACGACCAGCGCGCGCGGCCGGGGCACCCTTCGCACAAGGTTCAGGACAAGCCACACGCCCGCCTGCAGCAGAACGAGCGCCACGCCAAAGGCCAGGAGAAACAACGCTCCCAACGAGACGGAGCGGGCCTGCCACACGGCCAGCAGCAACAGCCCCACGCCAATGATGAAACCTGCGAGAAGCCGTTGACGGTCTCGACCGAGCTGCCGGATTGCCCTTCCCACCCTGTGCCAGGGGGATGATTCTTGAGCCGGCCCGACGCCCTGATCCACATCCCGTCGGAAGACCAGTGCCGGCGGAATGGTTCGAATCGTGAGCAGGGGCCACACGGTAAAGAGCAGCGTGGTCCCCAGACCGAGGATCAGCCCTTTGACCAGGGGCATCACGGTGACCGTCGCGGTGACGGTCACGGGAAGCAGGCTGCCCAGCACCAGGGGCATCACCAGCTGGAGCACCACCCCTCCGGCCGCCCCGATCAGACTCCCGATACAGCCCATCAGTCCACTCTGGCCCAGGTACATCCGCATGATGAGCCCGGCGTCCGCGCCCAGGGTTTTGAGGATCGCCACCGTCGTCAGTTTGTGCGTGATGAATCCGTGCATCGTGCAGGCGATGCCAATGCCACCTACGAACAAGGCGGTCAGGGCAATCAACCCCAGATAGGTGGTGAATTGATCCAGAAACCTTCGGATCCGGGGTTGGGCATTCCGAAAGGACGACACCCTGACCCCGTCACTGGCCAACCGTCCCCGCAATTCTCCCAGCAGTGGCCCGAGGGGCATGAGGGATTCCGGAACGCGCAGGAGATACCGCTGACGCACGCGGCTGCCCACCTGCACCAGCTCGGTGGCGGCCAGCGCGTCTTGAGACATGATCACACGCGGGCCCAGGCTGAACGCACTGGCCACCCGGTCGGGTTCTTTGCGCAACACGCCTTTGATCTCGAACCCGGCCTGCCCGATTGTGAGATGGTCCCCCACGTCCAGGCCCAGGACGATCAGCAACGATTCCTGGACCACAATCCCGAAACAGGGCACGGAAACAGGGGTGCCGGGACACGACGGCACAGGAGCGAGCAAGGCCTGCAACGGCTGGTCGGGAGACACGACAACCCGGCCGTAGAGAGGATAGTTCGATTCCACCGCTTTGAGTTCCACCAGTTGGGTGGATCGTGGTGTGTCCGGTTCGTGCCCGTCGTCATCGGCGGCACGCTCCCGTACGGCGGCCATCCCGACAAGTTCCCGCACATGGGTCATCTCAATGTTGCGTTCCTTCAACGAGGCCACGACCGTTTTCCCGGAGGTTCCCAGGTCCCGTGTCAACTGAATTTCGATGTCTCCTCCCAGCAGACTTCGGGCATCACCCAGAATCATGCGTTCCACGTTTGTCGCAAACAGTTCAAGACCCACCACGGAGCCCACGCCAATAGCCACACACAGCACCAGGAAGATAAACTGCCTCCAGCTGCCCCGCGTTTCCCGCCAGGCCATGGAGAACGAGAGAGGGATGACGTGGCCACGCATGGATGGATTACGAATTCCGTACCCCCTGGTCATCCCCGCGCACGCCGGAATCCACGCCCCCGCCGCCGTCATCCCCGCGCATGCCAGAATCCACGTCGTCCCCGCCGTCATCCCCGCGGCCGCCGGAATCCACGTCACCCACGCCGTCATTCCTGCGCACGCAGGAATCCAGGGTTGGGGTGCCAGGGGCATGCTGGTCCGAGGTAATCATGCCGTCGTGAAGGGTGATGATGCGTTCGGTCCGGTCGGCCAGTGTCGCATCGTGTGTCACGAGCACGAACGTACTGCCGTGCTCGCGATGCAGGGCGAGCAGCAGATCAATCATGCGCTGTCCCGTGGCGCTATCCAGATTACCGGTGGGCTCGTCGGCCAGCAGAATGCGCGGCCGGCAGGAAAACGCGCGCGCCACAGCTACACGTTGCTGCTCGCCGCCAGAGAGTTGCGTGGGATAATGGCCATGGCGATGTCCGAGCCCCACCGTATCCAGGAGTTCCCGGGCACGGGTCTGTGCAGACGCCGCACCGTTCAGTTCCAGCGGAAGCGCGACATTTTCCAGGGCAGTCAGGGTTGGGATGAGATGAAACGACTGAAAAATATACCCGATATATTGACGTCGAAAGTGTGCCAGTTGAGACTCTGTCCATGTTGTGATCTCATGGCCGTTCAACTGAATGGACCCGGCGGTAGGGATATCCAACCCGGCCAACAGTCCCAGCAAGGTGGATTTCCCGCTTCCTGATGGCCCGACAATCGACACCAGTTGCCCGGGCGGCACATCAAAACTCACCCCCTTGAGTATGGAGACCACATGCCCGCCGCCACGAAGTTGCATGGTCAGATTGGCAACGCGGATCATCGTCCGGGCACGTCCTTCTCCCACTGGTCACCCCCGACG
>RKSG01000033.1 GCA_007570995.1 Nitrospirales bacterium | reverse complement strand
GTCATTCCTGCGGAAGCAGGAATCCAGCCGGTCTTACCGGCATCGGCGGCATGGCCCCGGTTCATCCTTCCGCGTACGTCATGATCACGCGATACAGTCGCGCACGGTTGCGTCGTCTCATGGGCCTCGTTAAGATGACCACGAGGAGCCCGAATACTGGATTCCTGCTTCCGCAGGAATGACGACCCCGTGATCGAACCATCTGAGCAAAGCCCACACGACATTCCGCAAGGACAAGGCCTGCGTCACGTGGCGTTGAACGTGACTAATCTGAGCGTCTCGAAAGCGTTTTATCAGACGTGGTTTGGCATGACGGTTGTCTGGGAGCCTGACGCGGAGAACGTCTACATGAGTTCGGGGATTGATAACCTGGCGTTGCATCAGATTCCCCGTGATTCCTGCGTTCACAGGAATGACGGGGAGCAGGTTCACCGACAGCATCACGGGCAACAACTCGATCACCTGGGGTTTATCATGGACTCCCCGGACAGTGTCGACCGGTTGTACCGGCGCGTCGTCAAAGAAGGCGTCACGATTGTCCATGATCCGAAGCGCCATCGCGATGGTAGTTATTCATTTTATCTCGCGGATCCCGACCACATTGTCATCCAGATTTTATACGAACCCCGCATCAGCGCGGTCCGCTTTTCGACAGAGACCCTGGATTCCTGCGTTCGCAGGAATGACGACGAGGGGGGACAGGAATAACGACCCTGGATTCCTGCGTGCGCAGGCATGACGGCGGGGGGGCAGGGAGGACGACCCTGGATTCCTGCGTGCGCAGGCATGACGACGAGGGGGGACAGGAATAACGACCCTGGATTCCTGCGTGCGCAGTCATGACGACGAGGGGGGACAGGAATAACGACCCTGGATTCCTGCGTGCGCAGTCATGACCGAAGGGCGGCAGGAAGGACGAACAGGTGCGGCCCCTCCGCTGTTGCCGTGGCGTCGTGGTTTCCGCAGGCATGATGCCCCGGAGCCTCCTGTGCCGTGGCGTCGTGGTTCGATGCCGTCACCCTTTATGAAGAAAGGTTCATGATCTCGTGGCTCTCTGGGATCGCATTGGCCCCCAGCAGTATGTTGGTCTGCCGCCCTGGGTGTGGGTGCAGCTGGAAAGCGCCGAGCCGCCTGGCCCCTTTCCGTTTATGGGAGGCGTGGATCCAGCGGTCGTGGCAGGGCTCCACGAAGTCCACGGCATCCTGCTGAGCGCAGTGGAAACGGCCATCAGCGATGTGTTTGCACAGCGGACGTCGGTTGATGATCCCGCCGCCAGTCGCCGCCTTGAAGATGCCTATGCCGAAGTCGTGCAGTCACGGCCACGCCTCCAGCAACATATTCAGTGTGGACGGAATCCCGACGGCACCTTTGTATGGGCTTTTCCTCTCGATCACCCGAAATCGGCGGTCATGACCTATGCCGGCCTGCGCACGTTCAATGCCGTGACACAGCAGGCATTCCCGATGGGCTTCGACCGTCCCCTCTCGCCCGCGGTGGGCAAGCTGCTGGGCTGCTTGAATGGCACCAGGACCATGTCGGAAATTTACACCATGGTCATGACAGCAGGGCCTGGCGTCGCTGGAGCGTTGACGCATCTGCTCGATCAGCTCGCCTCGCAGGACTGTCTGGCGGTATCGGCCCATTCCACGGTTCGCGTGCAGTGGCTCGACTCCACACGCCATCGTGACATGGTGCACCTTGGTCACGCAGCCCTGATGTATCGCCAGCAGGACCAGTTTTTCTGGTTTGATCCCTGGTTGCTCCCCTGGTTCGCCGAATCGCCGGTGCCCTCACTGTGGACGTCGTTGCTGCCGCAACCGGCCGCCGTGTTCCTGACGCACGACCACGATGACCATGTTGACCCTCGCACATTGTTACACGTGCCCAAGGACGTGCCCGTGCTCGTGCCAAGCCGGAAGAACCGGAAGGCGTTGTATTTCGACTATCTGTCCCTGTTGCGGGGCCTGGGATTTACGAACGTGATTGAACTGGCACATGGCGAGACCTGGAAATTTGAAGGCGGGCACGTGGTGTCGGTCCCGTTTTTCGGTGAAGATCCGTGCGACCTTGCGCTTCCACGCAATTGCTATCTCATCAGCGATCATGGCCACAACACCCTGATCCATGCGGACAGTGGACCGACGAATGACGGACATTCCGCCATTCAGGACGGCGTCATCGCCCGGCTTGTGCAGCAGTATGGTCCCATCGCGACCGTCTATGCCTCTCAGCAGCAGCTGAAGGAAATTCGTTCCTATGCGGCTCATGCGAGTTTGTCGCATCCTGGCAAGTGGCTGGAGGTAGGGGAAAACGGATTCCTCACCAATCACTATCTCTCGGAGTTAGTCGAGCAGGCACAAGCCAGCCTGTTTGTCTCGTATGCCACCGGCGGGGCCGACTGGTATCCGGATCATTTATCGTTCATGTTCAGTCATCGGAATCCGGCGCGTACGGCCTTACTCACCGCCCACTGGGATCCTCCCGACTCTCTTGGAGACGTGCTGCGTGCATCGGGCTGCCAGTATCATTACGGCCAGGCGTTCGACGTGGTGCGCGTCTCCGCACCGGGGCGGGTGCGGGTACTCTCGCTGGCTGGTGCCCTGTCGCCGCTCTCGATCTATCAGCGGGATCATGTCTTACCCGCGGCACTTCAACGTGCGTCGCGCCAGTCGGAGTGACGGCCACGGCCTTGCGCGGCCGTTTTGCCATGGAACCGTCGAATATGGTAGGACTGGCGGTCTGCTTTGTTCCTGCTTCTGCAGGAATGACGTCGGTGGGACTTGTGCATGACCGATCAATTACTGCCCGTGCCCGCGATGGATCAGGAAGATCCGTTCCCCGTGGCCCCCATTGTCGTTGTTGGGGTCAAGGTTCGCGACTTTGGTGAAGTCAAAACCGCCCGCACGATAGACACGACCATCGAGGTTGGCGACTACGTTCTCCTGGAATTAGAGAATGTGCTCACGTATGGCCGTGTCTTTTCCCCTCCCCGTTCCCAGCCCTTCAGCCCACCGATGCGGGTAATGCGGAGCATCATTCGGAAAGCGACGGAAGCCGACGAAGCTGCCATTGCCCATCACAAGAAATTATCATCTGAAGGCAAAGCGTTCTGCCAGGAGCGGGCGTTAGCCTTGGGTCTGCAGATGAAGTTGGTCGAAGTCTACGGCCCTCTGCATCGGCGGTCGACGTTGACGTTCTGCTACACGGCGGAGTCTCGCGTTGATTTTCGGCAGCTTGTGAAGGATCTGGCGCGTCGTTTCAACAGTCGGATAGAAATGCGGCAAATTTCCAATCGTGATGAAGCTCGTCGGCTGAGTGGGGTGGATACCTGTGGGCTTGTCCTGTGTTGTGCCAGTTTTCTCACGGATTTCAAGCCGGTGACGCTCAAACTATCTCGTCGGGAGGCGGTCCAATCTGGCGATTCGCATCGCATTGGGGTCTGTGGGCGGTTGAAATGTTGTCTAATTTTTGAAGGGGATGACGGGTCTCCCTCGCCGTCGTCAGGGCCGCGGCTCATTCAACCCACGCGGTCCTGACAGTGTCATCTGTCGTTTCAAGAAAGAGGATATGACATGAGCACCTCACCGTTGATGGTCATTTATGCGCACAATGCCACCTATGACAAGCTCCATCAGGTCGCCACGCTGGCTCTCACGGCTGCGGCCATGGGCAAAGATGTGGTGGTTGTGTTGTTGTTCTGGACCATCAAAAAGTTAGCTGAGGGCAAGCTCAACGAGGTTGATTTCCCGCCGGAGTATCGTGTCTACCATGAAGAAGTGGCCCGTCTGCTGGCCGAGCGCAAGGTTCCGTTGATTTCGGAGATGTTTGGGGAGGCTGGAAAAGTAGGGAAATTTCGGCTCATTGCGTGCAGTGCCGGGTTAGAGTACATGGGTGTTGATGCGGATGCGGTAGCCGAGCAGGTTGATGAAGTGATGGGGCTTCCTGCCATTCTCGCCATGGCGTCGGGTGCTGAGACGACCCTGTTTATTTAGCTGGGGGGGCCGAAGAGGCCTGTCAGGAATAACCAGCGGGCCGTTTTGCCACCGGGCCGTCATTCCGGCAGGAGCAGGAATCCAGGGGTGTTTCTGCCGTTCCGGGGCGGTCATTCCTGCGGACGCAGGAATCCGGGGGTGCCCCTCCTGCGCCGTAGCCGTCATTCCTGCGGACGCAGGAATCCAGGGGTGCCCCTCCCGCGCCGTAGCCGTCATTCCTGCGGACGCAGGAATCCAGGGGTGTCCCTGCCGTGCCGGGGCGGTCATTCCTGCGGACGCAGGAATCCAGGGGTGCCCCTGCCGTGCCGGGGCGGTCGTTCCTGCGGACGCAGGAATCCAGAGGTGCCCCTGCCGCGCCGGGGGGGTGGTCATTCCTGCGGACGCAGGAATCCAGAGGTGCCCCTGCCGTGCCGGGGCGGTCATTCCTGCGGACGCAGGAATCCAGAGGTGCCCCTGCCGTGCCGG
>RKSG01000024.1 GCA_007570995.1 Nitrospirales bacterium | reverse complement strand
GGTCATGCCCCCCCTCCGTCATTCCCGCAGTGTTTTGAGCGGGAATCCAGGGGGGGCTGCGCCAGGGGCATGCCTGACCAGGGGCACGACGGAGGGTGACCAGGGGTACGTCCCACGACCGGTGACCACCATGGAGAAACAAGGCGCAACAGAGGCAAATCTGCGGTGTTCATTCTGCGGGAAAAGCCGCGAGCAGGTGCGCAAACTGATCGCCGGGCCCACGGTCTACATTTGTGATGAATGTGTGGGCCTCTGTAACGAAATCATGGCCGAGGAGTGGCAGGAGGCCAAAGCGGCCATCGCCTCAACACTGCGCAAGCCCGCCGAGATTCATCATCACCTCGATCAATATGTCATCCATCAAACCCAGGCCAAAAAAATTCTCTCGGTGGCCGTGTACAACCACTACAAACGCATCGCCGCCGCTGGAACCGGCGACGTGGAACTGCAAAAAGGCAACATTCTGATGATTGGGCCGACGGGAACCGGCAAAACCCTCCTGGCTCAAACCCTCGCCGATTATCTCGACGTGCCGTTTACCCTGGCCGACGCCACCACCCTCACCGAGGCAGGGTACGTCGGCGAAGACGTCGAGAACATCATTCTGAAACTGCTGCAGGCTGCCGACTATGACGTGGAGCGCGCGGAGCGGGGGATCATCTATATCGATGAAATTGACAAAATTACGCGCAAGGCTGACAGCCCCTCGATTACCCGCGACGTCTCCGGGGAAGGGGTGCAACAGGCCCTGCTCAAACTGATCGAGGGCACCGTGACCAATGTCCCGCCGCAGGGCGGTCGCAAACATCCGCATCAGGAATTTATCCAGGTCGACACTCGCAATATTCTGATCATCTGCGGGGGGGCATTTGTGGGCCTCGAACCCATTATCGAACGACGTCTGAATCAAAAACGCATGGGATTCAAATCGGACACCACGGCATCGCCATCAGGACACGCCAGCTCCCTGTTCGCCCACGTCCAACCGGAAGATTTGCGCCAGTACGGGCTCATTCCGGAGTTCATCGGCCGCTTACCCGTGGTGACCACGCTTGAAGAACTGGATGAACCATCGCTGGTCCGGATTCTGACCGAACCCCACAATGCCCTGATTAAGCAGTATCAAAAACTGTTGTCCTTCGATAACGTCAAACTCAAATTTACCAGCGGGGCCATCGCTGCCGTGACCAGAAAAGCCCTGGCTCAAAAAAGCGGAGCGCGTGGCCTTCGGGCGATTCTCGAAGATGTGATGCTGGATATTCTCTATGAGGTCCCGTCTCACACAGAGATCAGGGAAGTCGTGATTACCGAAGATGTGATTCTGAAGAAGGGCGAAGCGATGAAAATTTTCGATCAGTCACCAGGCATGAAACCCGCAGTCGGTTCGTAACTGCCCCCCTGCATTCCTGCTTCCGCAGAGCATGCCCCTGGCGCGGGGGCTGCGCCAGGGGCATGCTTTGCCGGCCGGCCCTTTTTCCTGCGGGCAAAAGTTTTCGTGTTCCCGGCGGGCACAGGGCTTTTCGTGCCACCAGCCATGCCAGGCTTGCGTGGCGCAAACTCGAAGCCGAGGTTGCCGGAACGCTCGGCCAGGTCCATCGTGAGATGGGCCGCGAACGTGCGCTTGTTCTTCCTCGACACGAAGCCCTGTAGAAGGTCTGTCCTGCCGTGGCTCAGCAGTTGTCTCACGTCCCCGGCCTCAATCGGGCGGCTCAGGATCTGTCGGCCAATTTTGAAATCACAGGCTGCGTGGTCCCCCAGTGCCTTGCTGCACACATACCGTCTCGGCATATCAAGCACCGGCGTGCCACATTTGGGACAGGGACCAAGCTGGTCGCAACTCTGCGGATCCACCGTGTCGTCCTCAGCGGCATCATCGAAATCAAAGGCCGTGGTGAAATCGTCCTTGAGCTTCAGTTCTGCGGAAAATTCCCGGCCGAGACGGCTGCGGAACCCACTCAGTGGGCCGAGGCGACCATCACGCAACAGGGTGGTCACTTCGTCGGGCAACAAATCCCGCCCGGCAATACATTTCCATATCGAGAAATCGCAGGTCTCACACACGAACTTGCGGTAGTTTTCACGCACCCTGCTCTTGCCGCATTTGGGGCACATCACCTCGAGCACCACGTACTCGTCGTCAATCTGGTCAACGTTACAACGTTGAGCGGCGGCCACGATATCCCCCGTCACCTTGCGAATGTGCTGCATGAACTCATCGGCAGAGAACTGCATGCGTTCGATCTGCTTGAGTTTTCGTTCCCACTCGCCGGTCAGTTCGGCCGTGGTCAATTCATCAATCTTGAGCGCGTGCAACAACCGGAGCAGGGTCGTCGCCTTGGATGTCGGGACCAGTTCGCGCATGTCGCGCAGGACATAGCCATTGCGAATCAGATCCTCGATGATCGCGGCGCGCGTGGCGGGCGTGCCGAGACCGCGACCCTCCATCGCTTCGCGCAACGCATCATCCTCCATCTGTTTCCCGGCACCTTCCATCGCGGACAACAGGCTCGCCTCGTTGTAGCGCGGCGGCGGCTTGGTGTGCTTGCCTTCCATTTCGATTGCGGTCGTCATGGCCTTGTCCCCGTCGGCGTCGCCCGCAAGAGGCGACAGGGTCTCGCTGCTTTCCTTGCGCCCCATCACCTGCAACCAGCCGCCTTCGACCAGCACCCGCCCTCGTGTTTCGAAGGTCTGGTCTTCGACGACGGTGTGACGCAACGTGGTGGCAAAGCGGGCCGGAGGGTAAAACACGGCGACGAAGCAACGGGTGACCAGGTCATACAGACGGCGTTCCTGTTCCTTCAGCTTGCGCGGCGCCTCGCCTGTTGGAATGATGGCAAAGTGGTCAGACACCCGGGCATCGTTGAAGACACGCCTGTCGGTGTCCCTGATGTACTGTTTCTGAAGCGCCAGACTGGCCCAGTGGCTGACCGGGCGGTCGACGCGATCACCATCCACCGGCACGGCACTGGCGGCGTCTTCAGGCACGGTCAGCGCCTTCATGATCTTCCTCGCCGTGGCCGGGTAGTCTTCGGGCAACGCCCGCGAGTCGGTACGCGGATAGGTCAGCACCTTGTGGCGCTCGTACAGCGCCTGCGCGATGCTGAGGGTGGATCGTGCCGAAAACCCGAACCGCCGGTTCGCTTCACGTTGGAGCGAGGTCAGGTCAAACAGCATCGGGGCATGCTGACTCGACGCCTTGGTGGTTTCGGTCACATGGCCCTCACGGTTTGCACATTGCGCGACGATGGCTTCGGCTTTGGCCTTGTCCCAGATGCGCTCAGGTTTCGCGGTCCCATGCCAGTCCTTCGTTGCGCCCTGCTCGGCCCCCTGTGCGGCGATGCCCTGCACCTGCCGATCAATCCAGCGGCCTTCGTACTGGCCGGAGGCGATGGTGAAGGTGGCCTTGACCTCCCAATACGCACGTGGCTCGAAGTTCTGGATTTCTTTCTCGCGACCCACGAGGATCGCAAGCGTCGGGGTTTGGACCCGCCCTACCGTGGTCAGTGAAAAACTGCTGCTGCTTGAGTTCAGCGCGGTCATGGCCCGGGTGGCATTGATCCCGATCAGCCAGTCGGACTCCGATCGACACACGGCGGCACGCTGCAAGGGCAGCAGGGCTTCACCCTCCCTGAGACGCTCAAAGCCATTGCGGATGGCCTGCGGGGTCATGGATTGCAACCACAGACGCCGCACCGGTTTCGAGCCTTTGAAATGGCGGATCAGGTAATGGAAAATCAACTCGCCTTCGCGCCCGGCGTCGCAGGCATTGATGACGCTGCCCACGTCCTTGCGTGTATAGAGTTTCTTGATCAGTTTGAGTTGCGATTCGCTTTTCGGGATCGGCTTCAGATCGAAGTGATCGGGAATCACCGGAAGGTTGGCGAGAGACCACTTGCCGCGCGCGACCTCGACACCTTCCGGCGCGACCAGCTCAAGCAGGTGACCAATCGCCGAGGTCATGACATAGTGAGGCCCTTCATAGAAATCTTTCTTGTGCTCGAACCCACCGAGTGCCCGGGCGATGTCGCGGGTGACCGAGGGCTTTTCGGCAATAACCAGGGTCTTGCCCGCTTCCCGGGCGAGAGGTTCGCGAGAGGGGTTCTGCCCGAGCGGGGCGTCAGCAGGCATACGGGGCATCCTCAACGATCAGGGCTTCAACACTGGAATGTTGCCCCTGGTCAAAGCATGCCCCTGGCGATCCGTGCGACCAGGGGCCAGGAGCAGGCTTCGGTGTGGCGACACGACCACCCGTATCACCACCATACATTTTGACATGATCCATTGACATGATCCAACGCAACCGGGTGGCCATTCTTTCAGAACAGGATCAACCTCTTCAACCAGCGGGGCAGGACCAGGCATGCATGCCCCTGGCACGCCCCCCCTGGATTCCCGCTCAACTCACTGCGGGAATGACGGGGGGGGGGCGTGCCAGGGGCATGCATGCCTGGTCCTGCCCCGCTG
>RKSG01000112.1 GCA_007570995.1 Nitrospirales bacterium | reverse complement strand
CACAATGCCGAATTTGGTGGCGATGAATGCGTGTTTGCGGTTGCCGGACACCGCTCGCGCGATGCGCCGCTCGTTTTCGCCGCCGCCGTAAGCGTCTGCTGTGTCAATCATCAGCCCCGATTCGACGGCGTGGCGCAAAACGCCGACCGCCGCATCCTCTTCCACCGCGCCGTATAAGCCGTCCAGTGTCATCGCGCCGAAACCGACGCGCGGAATCAACGGGCCATGTTTCCCCAGGTTCGCTGAGTTATGTTTCATTGCCGCTCCTCCGATTACCCCTCTGGTCACCGCCCCCTTCCGTCATTCCTGCGCACGCAGGAATCCAGCTGTGTTTCATCACCGCTGCGCCGCTTACCCTTGGGCACTGCCCCCCGCCGTCATTCCTGCGCACGCAGGAATCCAGGGGTGTTTCATCACCGCTGCGCCGCTTACCCCTCTGATCACCGCCCCCCTCCGTCATTCCTGCGCACGCAGGAATCCAGGGGTGGGCCAGGGGCATGCATTCAGCCGGGGGATCCCCGCCCGGTCATGGCTTCCAAAGGTCTCCCCGTTAACTCCCACGTCGCATCGGGACGATAGCGATGGCACAGACCAGTGCCGGGATCCAGAGCGACGAGATTGAGCCACTGATTGTGAAAGAGATGCTGAAGCAGATCATGCTGCTGAATGATCGCCGAAATCCGACCCGGCGGAGCTTCGATGACCACCAGCAGCCGCATGGGTTCGTGATAAGGACGGTCTCCATTTTTGACAGTTTGCAGGGGAAGACCAGTCTGCAAATCACTTTGACTGCCCAGCATCACGCCGACGCCCGATACCACGTTGTGGATGACTTTACTGCCGCTCCCGTACATCCACGGATCCACGCTCGAGAAATAATATTCCAGATTGATCCATTCCGCGACCACCATCGGAGCCAGCATGATTTTGGTCAGGATGGCACCGTCCTGATCCCGGTCCGGGTCATAGGAATGTAAAAACACACGGCCACACAGATTGAGGCCACGGGTCAGACGGCGGCGGCCAATGAGAAACGCCGCATTGCCAGACAAGCCCCATTCCGGGCGGGGATTCGCCCAGTCCATGCTGTAGCACTCCACCTGCACAAACGCCTGCCCGGGGGACATCCCAGCCGGCGCACCTGGAATGCGGTGACAGCGTTCCAACGCCTGAGCAGCCCCGGCCTGCCGGAGATCGCGCTCCAGCGTCTGAAAATCTGCCGCCAAGCCGGACGGCAGCGTCTCCAGATCACAAAATGTCACCCGATCCGTCGTGGTATTGTGCTTTCCCGGGAGAAACCACGTGTCCTCCGGTACAGCCAGACCCCGCGCGCGTAACTGGTCACGAACGGCGGGATTATTCGCCATCGCCGCAAACACGCGGGCGTTGGGATCACCATGATTACCACCGCAGGCCCCGCAATCCAGCGCCGAGGCATAGGGGTTGTTGTCCGAGAGACTGCCGTGGCCGCAGAGCACGATGAGCCGACCAAAATTGCCGGTGAGGCCCATCATCCGAAGACCACCTTCGATAAATGTCACCTGTTCGTCCAGCGAAAACCCCCTCGCGGATGACGCCTGTTCGGCGACGGGCGCCGCCCCGTCACCGCTGTCCTGGCTCGTCTGCTGAATCGCGGAGCTGGATTCCTGCGTTCGCAGGAATGACGGAAGGGCGGGTTGGTCAACGGCAATCTGGGTGGCGACGGGAACGGCAAACCAGCTCTGGAGCATCCTTTGCAGCGCGTGGTACGGCCTGAGCATCAGGGTTTTGCCAATCAGCCCGAGGCTGAAGAACAGGCCAAGCAGATCCATCGTGACCAGCGAGCCGACGGGGCTCGCCTTCAGATCATGAAACAGGAGATGTCCCAAGTGGCGCCAGCGCGTGCCGGAGGCATAGCGTTGCAACGCCTGAGATTGCGCACCGCGCGCCGTTTCCGTCACAGCATGTCCGGGGGCGATCAGCACCGGACAGAGGGCCAGGCGTTCCTCGTCGTCAAAGGCCTGATGACTGATGGGAATCCCGAAGAAGCCTGCGAACCCGAAGGTTTCATACGGCCCCTGGGCCTCGACATGGCGGCGGAAGCACTCCGACCTCGCATCAATGCAGAACACCAGCTGCGCCAGCGGACGCGAGTCCGACACTGCGCTGTTCCCGCGATGCGCCGTCAATTGCTCCACCAGCTGTTCCAGGTAGACGTCTTCATACGCTTCGAGCCATACCGGGCCATGCCGGTCAGAGGGAAAGGCATCCAGCCACTCCAGCATCTGTTGCGCATCGGGTCTGGCAAGATCCTGCATGTCGAGTGGCGACCACTCCAGGCACTGAGCAAGCTGGAACAGCCGCCAGGCATCCCGACAGACCGCGTGGGTATTCGCATCCTGCGCAGACAGGGAGAGCCCCATTCGGGTAGCATACTCGCCCGGGCGGGTCCGCCAGTAGTCGGCGACAGCGGGAACCGTGCCATCAATCCCCCATTCCTGCCGACAGACCACGTGCACCGATTCCACTTCATAGAACAGGCGCACGGCCAGATACTGGACGGGATCAATCGGATGAACGCGCTGAGCATGATAGGCAGGATTGTCTTCCCGCCATCGGATGAACCCGGCCCACCCCGGCAAATGGGCCAGGTGACGGGCGAGGTACTCGCTCCGGCGTTCTTCCGGAATGCCGAGACAGGAGAGACTCGACATCACGGCGTCTTCGGGATTTTCGGGCAGGGCACGCACTTTGTGTGCAAAATGTCGAATCCCCAGCAACCTGCCCGAACGGTCCCATCTGGCCAGCTCCCGCCAGGCTCGGTAAAACCCTTCTTCGCGCCCGGGCATGGCCCACCCCGCCAGCCCCTCGTCAACAAACGCGGTGGTCCATTTGATCAGGTGGTCGTTGATCTGCTCGACGAGGGTCACTCCGGCCAGGGTATCTACCCAGTCACCGATGGTTCGTTGAGCGGGCAGATCCACTGTCACCTGTCGTGTTGCCTCACCGGCGTGACCCTCTGGCCGGCGACGCGACTCCTGATCATCGGTCTCCGTATCGGACAGTGCGAGCACCGATAACGAACAGGCCCACAGATTCGTCAGACAGGTCTCTTCAGGACGATCCCCGCACTGTTCACATTCCCGGATGGTGCGTTCGATGATTCGGCGTCGAGCGTCGTCGGGCAGGTCATGGCGAAACTGTCTGGTGGCGTCCCCACTTAACACCCAGGACAACAGGGCAGGATCCAGAGGATCAATGCCAAACAACAGATGGATCCGCCAGACATCAGCCGCCGTCACCAGGCGACCTCCAACGTGCACGCCGGCTGAGGCGGTCAACCGAGTCCCCACACGCGCCAACGCCCGTTTCACGCTGGCTTCCGTGATACGACCCTCCCGGTAACACTGGCGATATTGCTCATTGGCAAGGTAGCCATTCCTCTCGGACAACTGTTGAGACAACCGTATGGCCTGATCAAATGGAAGCTGTTCCAACCCGACTATCGGGTTGCGAGCAATAAACGTCTTCATTGGCCAGAACGGCGCAATCGGCTCGTGCGCCTTCCCGACCACCCGGCGTACCTGTTCGCGTTGTTCAGGAGAGAGAACTGTCATCGTGGCCTCCGGCCGTCCCCTGGTCGCACGGGGCGCCAGGGGCATGCATTCCTGCAAACGCAGGAATCCAGTTGAATGTTGAGAATCCCTCACAGCTCTGGCTACGTGCCCGGACGGGTATGCACCGCCACAGGAGAATCGGACAACGGCCGGTGCCGTTCTAATCCCGTGACACTCAATTCAGAATCCTGCTCGGCGAATTCCGTTTTCCATTCCTGGAGCTTGCCCATGACGGTATGATCGACCAGGCGTGTCTCGCTCAGATTCAGGGTCACCCGTTTGCCGGCCTGGAGCAAGCGATGCAGGTGCTTGCGCAAGGGAATCCAGGTGCTGAAGATGGCCGAGTCCCTCACCACGATCGTCGCCGAGTGGTCATCTTCCTGCGTGACCTCGGCATTCAATTTGTACAGCGAGCGAAGCGGGGCACCGCGGAGCGCGTGCAGGACGAACTTGACCAGGATGCCAATGGCAATGCCCGTCAGCAGATCGGTCGCGAGCACCCCCACGATCGTGGAGACAAAAATCAGACACTGATCCTTGCCCAACCGGTACATGTGGACGAACTCCCGCGGGGAGGCCAGCTGGAACCCCGTAAAGACCAGCATGGCACCCAACGCGGCCTGTGGAAGCTGATTCACCAGCGCCGGGGCCAGGGCTACAAAGATCAGCAGAAAGAGGCCATGAAACATATTAGCAAAGCGTGTCCTGGCCCCGTTATCAATGTTGGCCTTGCTCCGGACAATTTCCGAGATCATCGGGAGCCCCCCCACCAGGGCCGAGACCGTGTTGCCCACCCCGACCGCCAGCGTATCCCGGTCCAGATCCGTCTTGCGTTCCCATGGATCAATCTGGTCGATGGCCTTGGCACTCAGCAAGGACTCCAGACTCCCGATCAC
>RKSG01000042.1 GCA_007570995.1 Nitrospirales bacterium | reverse complement strand
TGTTTGGCAAACTTTTTCATATACCGGGAAGGTGGTTTTTGTCCTATCTCTCTCTTGTTAAGGAAATCGTCAACAATCGTAATATTCAATATGTGGTTTATGGAAAACTCATCCTTTTTGTTTTTTAAATATGCCTTTGGGAAAAAATGATGGTAGTTTCTACTGTTGGCTCGCTTTAACCAGCCATTACTAATTCTAACTATGGAATTGTCATTAAAAGATTTGGGCTCATGATGGGCATAGATGCACAGAATCGCTTTTATGTAACTCCGGCCAGTTTTAAACACGCCATTTTCAATTATAAACTTTGGTGATGAATCGATTGGCCAGTCATAAGAAGGTAGTTTGTCAGCAAGTATCGCATCTATTTTCTTAATATCTTGGGCCAGTTTGCTTTCTACACCAGATGAATAGCGATCCGACAAAGAGCACCTCCAAAAGAAATCTTGCAGATACTTTTGTTGGTTGCCATTAGGTTTGTCTTTGTGGTGGAAGAAGAAATATGCAAAGGGAACAATCAGCGCGTTGTATGGCAATAATTCAGAGACAGGGATCCGATAAAACAACCGGAAATATTCAACAGCTCGCTCGATGGAATCTACTGCTTTATCCCATGTGTCGATAAACTTGTTTTTGGGTAAGTTTAGAACCGTCTGCCTTTTACATTCGGCAGAAGATTTTTCCCCAGAAGATTTGGGCGAAGTTATTATCATTGAAACTGTCTGCAACACCGTGGAGCGTGATATGGTCTCGTGGTCCAAAAGCTCAAGACGGCCAATTAACTGTTGATACTTTTCTGAAAGATCAAAATTTTTCTCAGAATCAAAAGTTTTCGCAACCATGATTTCAAACAATGAAAGAGGTTCCCCACCAACATTGATTCTAGTGAAAATTTCAGTTGCGATGTCCAGCTCTGCGCCTTTGATCTGAATAATCGAATATTGATAACTTTTAACTCGGTTTTGGTAGCACACCATTTTGTCATGGTATTCCCCGGGGTACTTGGCCAGAGTAGGGAAGTCGCTATTCAATAGGTCGAGAATGCTTATCAATGACGATTCTGGTACAGTTTCTGGTACAGTTTTTTCAGTGACTACAATTTGATCGTGTTCTTGCGCTTGAAGATTTATATAGATTTTTGAGAAATCATCAGCCTTTTTCCCATCGTCTCTCTTGACCTGCGCACCCTTTAGACAGGCAAACAGGCTTGTTAAACGTTGTTGGCCATCCAGCACGTAATCCACAGCATCTCCCTTTGGAGGTTCTGGTAAAAGTTGGCCTCCCAATTCTCTAATAGAGCGCAACCTGTCCTTTGTTCTCCAGAATATAAAAGTTCCTATTGGATAGCCCTTTATTATGCTGTCGAGCAAAGCGGCTGACTTTTGCATTGTCCATACAAAATCTCTCTGAAACTGGGGGATTTTTATTTGCCCGGTTTCTATCTCTGAAATAAGGCTTGAAAATGTTCGTGACAGTGGTTCTGGAAGTTCCATCAATAACCTCCCGCCCTACATGGCGGGCAGTTTAGATTAGGTTGGCTAACTTTTTTCCGGTCCGCGATGTCCTAGCGCGGTACCACTGATTTGATAGGAGCACAACGCTTTGAAGTGAGGGGGCCAAGTGCATTACGCTTTAGTCACAAGCCCGGACCGTATACAGCGTGTGCAGGCCAGGATACGTTGCGTGGCACCGTTGACGACGGCGCGGACCGTCTGGAGGTTGGGTCGAAACACCCGCTTGGTTTTATTGTTCGCATGACTGACATGATTGCCGACCATGCGTTTTTTCCCACATACCGCACATGCAAACGCCATTGTGGTGGCTCCTTTTTGTTATCTCAACGCAAACGAGACAGGGACTCCCTCTTTACCACACCGTTATTTCTGCTGACAAGCCCTTCCCTGAATTTTCCTGAATCCGGGGAACATGCCTGAAGCCTTCTGGTATTCCTTTCGCACACCTTGTACGATACGCCCCCGTGAGGGGACTCTACGGGGCCGTATGATGCACGCTGCCGCTCGGCCCTGGGTCATGACAGGCATCCGTCGCCATGGCTGGCCCCCTCCGGTCGTGTAGATACCATGGAACATCAGCCACCAACCGGGTTCCCTCCCGCTCCGGAATCTCCTCCCGCACGCGCGGAGCCGTCAGACCAGGTGGCCCCGCGTGCTCACGCAGCCGTCCATGAGATGGACATCCGATTTGTCAAAGGCGTGGGGCCAAGACGCGCGGCGTTGTTCGAAAAACTGGGTGTTCGCACCATCGAAGACGCCCTGTGGTTTTTGCCTTGGCGCTACGAAGACCGATCCCGCATTGTGCCCATCGCGCAGCTGACCCCCGGCGAAAAAGCCACAGTTGCCGGTACCATCTATCACCCCCAACTCCGACGCACGAGCCGACGCAATATGACACTGTTTACTATGGCAGTCCGCGATGAAACGGGCGAGGTGGAGGTCGTGTTTTTCAATCAGGCCTATCTGGAATCGGTACTCAAAAGCGGCTCCCGCGTGGTGATGAATGGCCCCGTGATCGCACAGGATTACGGGAGAATCCAACTGCGCAATCCTCAATATGAGGTCGTGGATGACGATGATGACCTGCTGCTTCACGTCGGCCGGCTGGTGCCGATCTATCACGAAACGCGCGGATTGAGTTCCCGCTCTCTTCGCACGATCATGCGGTTCCTGCTGGACGAGTACGGCGGCCGCCTGCAGGACCCGCTTCCCGCGTCTCTGCTGCAGCGGTGGACGTGGCCCTCGCTGGGGACAGCCATGGCGACGACCCATTTCCCCGACCCCGGCCACGATGTGCAGGTGCTCAACGACTGGCGCACGCCGGCCCATCGCCGCCTGGCTTTTGAGGAATGTTTTCTGCTGCAACTGGCGTTGGCGGTGCGGCAACGGATGAATCAGCATGAGACGCCGGGCATTGCCTTTCGGTGTGTCGATACCTTCACGGCACCGTTCCGCGCGCAACTGCCGTTTCGGCTCACGGATGCCCAGCAACGGGTGATCGCCGAGATCGAAAATGATATGCGCGTGCCCCGTCCCATGAACCGGCTCCTGCAGGGCGATGTCGGATCAGGGAAAACCCTCGTGGCACTGCATACCATGCTGGTGGCCTGTGGGGACGGCTATCAGGCCGTCTTGATGGCTCCGACGGAAATCCTGGCCGAACAGCATCTGGTGACTATCGAACCGTACCTCAAGGCGCTGAATGTTTCGGTGGCACTGTTGACCGGAGGGATGGGGCAGCGGGCGAAAACCGGCGTGCTGGAAGACATTGCGCGGGGGGCGGTCCAGATCGCCGTGGGGACACATGCGTTGCTGGAGCGGGACGTACACTTTGCCAGACTGGGCGTGGTGGTGGTGGATGAACAACATAAGTTCGGCGTGTTGCAGCGAGGGAAACTGCGGGAAAAGGGGCTGTTTCCCGATGTGCTGGTGATGACCGCCACGCCGATCCCCCGTACCCTGGCCATGACCGCCTATGGCGACCTTGACGTGTCGGTCATTGATGAGTTGCCCGCCGGACGCAGACCCGTTCAGACGCGAGTCGTTCGCCACAATGCGCGGCAGAAAACCTATGAGGTGGTGCGGAGAGAGGTGCGGGCGGGACGGCAGGCCTACATCGTGTATCCGCTGGTGGAGGAATCCGACAAACTCGATCTGGAAGCGGTCCTGCAGGCGGCGGCACGTCTGCGGGAACAGGAATTTCCGGAGATGACGCTGGTGTGTCTGCACGGGAGGATGAAGTCCGCGGAAAAAACGGACGTCATGAAGGCGTTCAAGGCGGGAGAGATTCAGATTCTCGTGGCCACGCAGGTGATCGAAGTCGGGTTGGATGTGCCGAATGCCACAGTCATGGTGATTGAACATGCTGACTGGTTCGGACTGGCGCAACTGCATCAGTTGCGGGGACGGGTCGGACGCGGTGCTCAACGGTCGTTCTGTCTGCTGGTCAGTTCGTCGGGGAAGGTGCCGAGGCGCCGTGACCCGCAGGATGACACGATGCCCGAGCGCCTGCCGGGGGGGGCGTTCCACGTGGATGCGGTCGGAGAGACGTCCAACATACCGATGAGGGCCACGCACACTGCCGAGCAACGGCTCAAGGCGATGGTGCGTTGCTCCGACGGGTTTGCCATTGCGGAACAGGATCTCCGCATTCGTGGCCCAGGTGAGGTGTTGGGAACAAGGCAATCCGGGATTCCGGAGTTGCGGGTGGTGAATCTGGTTCAGGACAGCGAGTTGCTGGAGCAGGCTCGCCGCGAGGCGTTTGCTTTGGTGACGCAGGACCCGCGGTTGGCCCATCCTGACCACCAACCACTCAGAGACGCCATGTTGCGACGCTGGCAATCGAAACTGGACCTGGGATCAATTGGATAAGGGATTCCCTTGGCGCCAGCAATTGCAGTGCGGTTACTCCCCTGGATTCCTGCGTTCGCAGAGCCTGCCCCTGGCGCCCCGAGCGACCAGGGGAATGACGGCGGGGGGGGGCTGTTC
>RKSG01000116.1 GCA_007570995.1 Nitrospirales bacterium | reverse complement strand
GTCCGACAGTCACCCACCATCCTGCACAGGCTCCTCCCGTTCACACGCATCACCGGACAGGGACACGTGCGACACAGACCCCTGCCCCCGTGCAGACACCATGCCGGTTTCCATACGCCGGGCCACGGTGATGAATCCCGAATGGGCGATCATCCGCAGGTCAGGACGCACACTCCGCCCTTCAATATTCCAGGGGCGCATGAAGGTCTCAAAGGTTTGCAGCATCCCGAACGCGTTGGTCTGCCGAAGCGCGTCCATCGTCTGCATCACCTGAGGCACCGTCGGCACAAAGCTCAAATAAATGCCGCCCAGGCGGAGAACGTCCGGCACATGCGGCACCACTCGCCAGGGTTCCGGCAAATCGAGAATCACCCGATCGAAGGCAAGGGGGGCCTCCTCCGGCTCCCCGCCAATCCCGTCATACGCATCGCGTTGACGGACACGGAGGTTGGTCGCCGGCCCGTGAAATTTTTCGATATTTTTCATGGCGATGCTGGCAAAGTCCGCCCGTTGTTCATAGCCCACGACGGTCCCGCGATCGCCAACCGCACGAAGCAATCCCAACGTCAAGGCCGCAGACCCTACCCCCGCCTCAAACACACGGGCCCCAGGGTACACATCGGCCCACATGAGAATGATGGCGATATCCTTGGGGTACAGGACTTGAGCACCACGGGGCATCTTCAGCGTGTATTCAGCCAGGGTGGGCATGAGTGCCACCATGGTCTTGGTTTCTGAAAAACGGGCCAGGCTCCCGTCAGGTTGCCCGATCAGGTCGTCATGGAGGATGGTCTCCCCACTGTGTTGAAACCGATCGCCGGCCTTCAGCGTGAAGGCGTAATGACGCCCTTTTTTATCAACCAGATGGACCCGCTGGCCTGCTTGAAACACGCGCATGGCCCGCATTCTAGGGGCCTGTTCGTCCGGGGTGCAACCGAAGACGACCGGTGCTCCGCAGCGCCCCACGACCCCCTTTGCACAGACAGCGGTTTCCTTGACAGCGTCGGGAGTGGCCCGTAGGATAGTCGATCTAGGAGGTTCCCTCCGAATTGGAAACTGCTCCTGCAACGCTTCCACGCAACAGGCGATCCCGTGTTTCAAAGCGACCGCATCGAGGGGGGACGTGTATCGTTGCGATCGTGCTGCTGTGTGTGGCTTCCAACGTCGTTCAGGCTGCCCCTTCTCTCGTCGTCACCGCCACGTATGAAGGCATCATCAATCCCGTCGCCGCCGAATATCTCCACAATGCCATTGCCTATGCGGAACAGGAGCAGGCTCACTGCCTCGTGTTGCAACTCGATACACCCGGGGGACTGGATACCTCCATGCGCTCGATGGTGAAAGACATCACCGGGTCCCGGATTCCGATTGTCGTGTATGTCAGCCCGACAGGCGGACGCGCCGCGTCAGCCGGGGTCTTTCTCACCCTGGCGGCTCATGTGGCCGCCATGGCTCCGGGCACCAACATCGGCGCGGCCCATCCCGTGGCAATGGGCGGCGGGGAAATGGACGAAGTCATGAAAGCCAAGGTGGAAAACGACGCCGTGGCCTATGTCCATTCCATCGCCGAACGGCGGGGACGGAATATTGAATGGGCGGAACGTGCCGTCAAAAAAAGCGTCTCGGCCACCTCGACGCAAGCCAAAGAGCTTGACGTGATTGATCTGGTCGCGTCAGACCTCGATGACTTACTGGCCCAACTCGACGGGTGGGAACTCGCCCTCGGTGAATATCCCGTGACCCTGCAGACGCAGAACACCCGCGTCCGGGATTTTCCCATGGGGTGGCGACTCGAAACGATGCAAGCCATCAGCGATCCGAATATCGCCTACGTGTTGATGACCATCGGCACGGTCGGATTGATTGCCGAACTCTACAGCCCCGGGGCCATTCTCCCCGGAGTCGTTGGTGCTATCAGCCTGATTCTGGCGTTTTATTCCCTTCAGACCCTCCCCGTGAACTACGCGGGAGCCCTCCTGTTTATCCTGGGCATTGTGATGCTGATGCTCGAGATGACCGTCACCAGCTATGGCGTGTTGGCGCTGGGCGGGACCACGGCCATGATTCTGGGATCGCTGTTTCTGATCAACCGGGATTTTCCCTATTACCAGATTTCCTGGTCTGTGATGCTGCCCGTCTTCACCCTGGCGATCATCGTCACGTGGCTGGTGATACAGTTTGGCGTGCAAGCGCTCCGCACACGAACCCGCACGGGGAATGAAGGGATGGTGGGGGTCGTCGGGTTGGCCAAAACGGATTTGGACCCGCAGGGGAAAATTTTCGTCCAGGGCGAAATCTGGAACGCCGTCAGTACCTCCCCGGTGCCGGAAGGGCAGCCCATCCAGATCACACACCTCGATGGCCTCACCGCCCACGTCAAACCTGTCGAGTCGCAAAAGGAGAGCCGGTAAATGGACACACCCGTCAGTCCCGCCATGCTGTTTATCCTGTTCCTGGGCCTGTTCACACTGATCGCAAAGGGCTTGTACATTCTGCGTGAATATGAGCGGGCTGTCATTTTTCGCGTGGGCCGTCTGGCTTCGGGGTTAATTGGACGGAATGGCCCCGGCATTGTGATCATTATTCCGTTGATCGACAAAATGGTTCGCGTGAGCCTCCGAACCGTGACCATGGACGTGCCGCCTCAAGACGTCATCACCAAAGACAATGTCTCCGTCAAGGTCAATGCGGTGATCTATTTTCGGGTGGTTGAAGCGGAAAAGGCCATTGTCGGGGTGGAGGACTATTACTACGCGACATCCATGATTGCCCAGACCACCCTGCGGAGTGTCCTGGGACAAAGTCAGCTGGATGACCTCCTCTCGAAGCGCGATGAAATCAACTCTGACTTACAGCGGATCATTGACCAGGCCACAGAACCCTGGGGGATCAAGGTTTCTGCAGTCGAAGTCAAAAACGTGGATCTCCCGCAGGAAATGCAGCGGGCGATTGCGCGACAAGCGGAAGCCGAGCGGGAGCGACGTTCGAAAGTCATCCATGCAGAAGGTGAATATCAGGCCTCCCAGCGCCTTGCGGATGCCGCCGGCATTCTGAGTCAGAATCCAGCGGCCCTGCAATTACGGTACATCGAGACCATGATGAATGTGGCAGGGGAAAACAATACCACCATTCTGTTTCCCGTGCCCATCGACCTGTTAAGCCCGTTCACCAAAGATGTCTTTCCTGGGAAAGCGGGAACCGCGCCTCCCGCCCCCGCACCTGAACAATCGTTGAAACGCGCAACGGAATGGGACAGCGAGGCGCCCTCGCCCCCCGGCCGTGCACCTGAACGCTCCCCGTCGGAATAGGATGACGGCTGTCACGACACGCCTCACTGGCCATCCCCCGAAAAGCCCCCCTCCGTCATTCCGGCGAAAGCAGGAATCCAGGGTGAGGGGCCTGCAACCATGAAACGTCTCTTCGCTGTCATTGGACTGGGCCGGTTTGGGTACAGCGTCGCCGAATGTCTGGTGCAAAAAGGCTGCGAGGTTCTGGCCATTGACCGGGAAGAGCCGAAAATTCAGGCTATCAGCGACATTGCGACCTACGCCGTTCAATGCGATGTGACAGACGAACGCACGCTCAAATCCGTGAGCACGCAAAACGTCGACGTGGCCGTGGTCAGCATCGGAGAGAACATTGAGGCCAGTATCCTGATCGTCCAGATGCTGACTGAAATGGGCGTTCCAGCCATCATCGCCAAGGCCGTGACCAACATCCACGGGAAAATCCTGAGTAATCTCGGCGTCACCGAAGTGATTTACCCGGAACGGGACGCCGCGATCCGGCTTGCCCATCGCCTGGCATCCCCCAAGGTTCTGGAATATCTTGAACTGGCACCCGGCTACAGCATTGAGGAAGTCGTCGTTCCGGATCGGCTTTCCGGCATGAGTCTTGAGGAAACCAGGATTCGCGAGCAGCACAATCTCAACGTCATCGCCATCAAAAAACAGGTGACCCGTATGATCAAGGGGAATCTAAAGAAGGAGGATGCCTTTAATTTCACACCTTCGTCCCATGACAGAATCGAAAAAGGAGATGTGCTGGTCGTGATCGGGAACGAACGCGATCTCGATCGATTCAGCAATTACACATAACGTCACGCTTTTCCAGCGTCCAATGAGCCGTCTCCGCGTTCCGGGACGTTCCTGAGCTTCCGCCTCCGCATTCCGACGTCCGACACCGTGTGCGCGTACACAACGGGTTCCTGACTCCGGGCCGTGGTGGGCGATTCGAAAAATTCACCCTCCGTTCCCTGGTCGTGCCCCCCCTCCGTCATTCCTGTGAACGCAGGAATCCAGGGGTTGGGGGGGGCGTGCCAGGGGCATGCATTCCCGCAGTGAGTTGAGCGGGAATCCAGAGGGGCTGCTGTCTTCCAAGGATTGCACTGCCATGTCGCCTGACAAGTGCCAGCCCCTGCCTCCGTCATTCCCGCAGTGTGTTGAGCGGGAATCCAGGGGGGCTGCTGTCTTCCAAGGATTGCACTGCCATGTCGCCTGACGAG
>RKSG01000040.1 GCA_007570995.1 Nitrospirales bacterium | reverse complement strand
GCCCTGGCGACCATTGCAGTTGTGGATGAATGAATTGCAACAGGTCAAAATCTGCCAGTCTGGCGAGGACGTTGCCGGGGTGACGTTCCGAGAGCGCGAGTCGGATGGCATCTGAAAGACGGGACGGCGAGAGGCGTGGAATGAGGTTGCCTGTGACGGCTTCCTGTATCAGTTGCGCGGTCTCGTGGCTCAGTCGGAATCCCAGTCGTTGCTCAAACCGAATGGCTCGAAACACACGGGTGGGGTCTTCGATGAAACTGCGGTCGTGCAGGACGCGGATGATTTTGTCGTGCAGGTCCCGTTGGCCACCGCAGGTATCCGTCAAGTCGCCGAAGCGCGGGGGATTGAGACTGACGGCCATGGTGTTGATGGTGAAATCCCTCCGATGCGCATCGTTCCCGATGGTGCTCGGTCTCACACGGGGGAGTGCGGCAGGTTGTGCGTAATCTTCCGTTCGCGCCGTGGCAATGTCGAGCTTCTGCCCGTCCGCGAACGTCACGGTGGCCGTGCCAAACCGCTCATGGGTGGTGATGCGGGCCTTGTGTTGTTGCGCGAAGGTCTTTGCGAAACGAATCCCCTGGCCTTCCACGGCCAGGTCCACGTCAGGCGTTGGGGTGGCGAGTAAGAGGTCGCGGACAAAACCGCCAACCGCATACACAGACACCTGCTGCCGTTCGGCCGTTTGGCCTGCTTGTTGCAGGAGTGCGTAGAGGCTCGCCGGCAGTTGGGCCTTCATCAGGGAACGAAGGTTGCGGTGTCGCATGATGGGGGCTGGCCCTTGCCTGGTGGTGTGTGCGGATGACCGGACAGCCCGGCGAGGGGGACCTGGAAAATCTGTCTGCGTTCCGACGTCAATCATGAAGCCTCGAAGGGCCGGTTCCAGCTGGCCTTGAGTGACGGTGCGGAGAATGGTGTTGCCGGTGAGGCGAGTCGTGCACGCGAACCGGGGGGGTCATGATGTCAGATACCGGGGCCCCAGCATGCGGTCCAGATTGAATGCCGCGCTGATCAATGCCAGATGGGTAAAGGCTTGAGGGAAGTTGCCGAGCCCTTCGCCGTGGTGTCCGGTCTCTTCGGCATACAGTCCAAGGTGGTTCGCGTAGCCGAGCATTTGTTCAAACATGAGTCGCGCTTCATCCATCTGACCCGACCGGGTGAGTGCCTCGACCAGCCAGAAGGTGCAAATGTTGAAGGTGCCTTCGTCGCCGTCAAGTCCGTCCGTGGTTTCGTGGGTGTTGTACCGGTACACCAGGGCATTGGCGACTAACCCTCCTTTCTCCGGTGGTTGATTGATCGCGTCCAGCGTTTTGGTCATCCGGGGGTCGGTCGGGGAGACAAAAAAGACCAGAGGCATCATCAGGTTGGCTGCGTCGAGGGTTTCGCCGCCGTAATGCTGGACGAAGGCTTCTCGTTTCCTGTTCCATCCTTTCTCCATAATTTCTTCGTAAATCATGTCGCGCACTTTCAGCCACCGGTCGCGATCGGCAGGGAATGAACGCCGGTCGGCCAGACGGAGACCCCGGTCAATGGCGACCCAGCACATGAGTTTGGAATACAGGAAATGTTGTTTGCCGCTCCGCACTTCCCAGACACCTTCGTCAGGCTGCGTCCAGTTGTCGCACACCCAGTTCACCAGACGGCGCAGGTGTCTCCAGAGGTCATAGGAAATCTGCGCGCCGTATTTGTTGTAGAGATACACCGAATCCAGCAGTTCGCCGTAAATATCCAGTTGCAGTTGATTGTAGGCATCGTTGCCTGTGCGAACGGGGCGCGATCCCTTATAGCCGTCCAGATGGGACAACGTATGTTCCTGTAAGACATGCCGGCCATCAATGCTGTACATGACCTGTAATGAGCCATCGGGATTGATCTCATGACAGCGCGCTTCCAGCCAGTGCATGAATGCCTGGGCTTCCCCGGTGAATCCGATGCGCAGAAGGCCGTAGATGGTGAACGCCGCGTCACGAATCCAAGTGTAGCGGTAGTCCCAGTTGCGTTCTCCCCCGATTTCTTCCGGCAGGCTGCACGTCGGTGCTGCGATCATCGCTCCGGTTGGTTCAAACGTGAGGAGTTTCAGGGTCAGAGCCGAGCGTTGCACCACTTCGCGCCAGCGTCCGCGATAGGTGCACTGGGAAAGCCAGCGTCGCCAGTACTCCACGGTCTGGAGAAAGAGATCGTCGGCCTGTTCGTGCGAGATGGTCACATCACGTTCATCGCTCCGCCCGCTTTCCTGAAACGAAAAACTGACTTCATGGCCTTCCTGGATCGAAAAGTCGGCGACGACCCCGCCGTTTTCCTGTTGCAGGGGGATGGTGGTTCCCAGAGACAGGCACAGGTCCGCGGTATCGAAACGCGCGCCACTGTGGGTCAGGGTGGTCTGGTGAGTGGCCTGCGCGTAATTGAATGCGGGGAAACACTCCAGTCGGAAGGTCACATTGCCGCGAATGGCCTGGACTCGTCGAATAATGCCGTGATAGCCCGTCTCGGTTTTCTTCAGGCCGACCGGCATGAAATCGATGACCTGCCCCACGCCATCTTTTGAAAGAAACCGGGTGACGAGCACGTTGGTGTCGGGCCAGTAGTACTGTTTATGCTTTTCCGCATTTTTCCGGGTCGCGATCTTGAACCACCCGCCTTTGCGGTCATCCAGCACAGCACCAAACACGCTTGGAGAATCGAAGTGAGGAAAACAGAACCAGTCAATGGAGCCGTTCATGCCAACCAGTGCGCTGGTTCGCATGTTGCCGATTAACCCGTAATTTTCAATGGGCTGGTATGGCATACCCGACCTCTGGTGGGGCTTCCTGTGGGCTGAGACACCTGATCCGTTGATTCCAAGGGTGACGCCTTGGGGAAAGCGTAGCGCGTTCGCCGTGAGCGGTTTACCGAAGATGGCTGCAGGTCGTCAAGCAGGACACTGGAGACACGGGATGGTGAACCCTGGCTTCCACGGACCTGTTGGCATGGGGTGATACACGACACGAGGCTCCTCATTCCTGCTGCATGGCTGCGATCCGGGCTTCGAGTGCTTCCGCTTCCTGTTCGCGGTGAGTCTTTCTCAACAACGCGCTGTAGTTCTTCAGCGTGCGGGCAACCGTGGGATGATCCTTGCCCAGGGTCGTTTCGTTGATGGACAAGGCTCGCGTGAAGAGCGGTTCGGCTTTGTCGTAGCGCTCCTGCAACAGGTAGAGAAGGGCCAGATTGTTGAGCAGTCTGGCGACCTTGGCATCCTCCGGGCCGAATTTTTGTTCGTTGATGGTCAGAGCGCGAACCAGCAGGGGTTCGGCTTGTTCGAGTTGTCCGCGGACACGATAGAGTTTGGCAAGTTCGGTCAGGCCGGGCACCAGTCTGGGATTTTCCGGTCCGAAAGACTTTTCCTGCACGTGGATCACCCGTTTCAGAAGCGTTTCGGCTTTGTCGTAGTCTCCCTGGGCCATATGCAGAGAGGCGAGATTGTTGAGACTCCCACTCAACCCCGGACTGTCGGCACCGAGGCGTTGTTCGTTGACGGCCAACGCCCGCTCCAGCAACGGGATGGCCTGCTCGTCGTGTTCTTGTGCGTGATACAGCAGCGCGAGGTTATTGAGACTTTCCACCAGTGCGGGGTCGTTGTCATCCGCATCCTGTTCGGTGATGGTGAGGGCGCGTTGTAAATACACCTCCGCTTGATCGTAGTGTTTCCGGGCAGCCAGCACGCCCGCGAGATTTGTAAGATCCATCGTCAAGTCACGATGATCTTCGCCAAGGGCCTGTTCGCGAATATGCAAGGCCCGTTCAAAGAGTGTCTGGGCTTCGTCAAAGTGTTGTTGGGCATAATGCAGCGCCGCGAGGTTGCTCAGGCTGGCGGCCAGTTCCGGGTCCTGGTCTCCCAGCATGGTTTCATTCAGACTGACGGCCCGATTCAGCAGTGGTTCAGCCAGCGCATAGTCGCCCTGTGCGTCGTGAAGGCTGGCCAGCCTGGTCAGTGTGCGAGGAAGCCGGGGATCGCGTTCGCCAAATGTTTCGGCTTCTTTGAGTGCGGCGTCGTAGGCGTCTTTGGCTTCCTCGAACCGTCCCTGTTGCATGAGACGATCCCCACGGTTCACATGCCTGTCCCAGGGGGGCGTGGTGTCCTCGCATCCTGTGAGGCCGATCACGCCAGTCAACACGACGGCCCTCAATCCTGCCCAACGACCATTCCACATGGCATTACCTTTGTTCACGAATACATGCCCCTGGCACCCCCCGCCCCTGGATTCCTGCGTGCGCAGGAATGACGGAGGGGGTAGCCCTGGTGCCCCCCGCTCCTGGATTCCTGCGTGCGCAGGAATGACGGAGGGGGCAGACCAAGGGGGAGACACACCACTCTGCGCGGGGACCAACATGCCCGGATGCTGGCGCGACCGTTGCTGGATTGTAAAGCGGGCCGTGTCCTTCTGCCAACCCGATACTGGAAACGGCCGACAATGGATGGGGTGTGCGGTGCACGACGTCGTCGGAGACGGGCGGGCAGGGAGAGTGCCGGTGCCGCACGGATGCCCGTATGCCCCCGGGCACAGGTGATCAGGGAAACAATGTGCATTGTGCGGACGGTCTGACGAAGGTGTTCGGAACGGTGTCGTCCCGGCTGGGTCGCCGAAAGCCTTCTTTGCGGAAGGCCAGGTCAAATAAGTGTTCAATCGTCTGCCACATCGGCCCACGTCCCCGATGACGCTCAAAAAACCGTTTTTCTTCCAGCCTGCCGTCTCTGACTTCTTGCAGGTGGTTGACGATTTTCTTGATTCGGTCGGGAAAGGCTTCGGCCATGCGTTCCAGAAACACGGGTTGCACGTTGTCGTTGAGCCGTAACAGCGTATACGCCGCATGTGTGGCGCCGGCTTGTTTCGCGAGGTGAAGAATGCGGGGAATATCCTGTTCATTGAGTCCCGGGATGACAGGGCCAACCAGAACGGCTGTAGGAATGCCGGCTGCGGAAAGGGCGGCCATGGCTTCCAGGCGTCTGGTGATGGAAGGCGTTTGTGGTTCAACCTTTCGCGCCACGTCGTCGTGGGCAAAGGGCACGCTGAAATAGACCTGAACCGATGCCTGGGTCTTGAGGGTTTGCAGCAGGTCCAGATCACGTTGAATGAGTGAGGCCTTGGTCACAATGGCGACGGGATTGCGAAATTCAGCACAGACGGTCAAGCAGGCTCGCGTGAGTGCATGCGTCGCTTCTAACGGTTGATAGCAGTCGGTATTCCCGGAGAAGACCACCATCTCGCCTTTCCAGGATGGTTTCATGAACGCGGTGCGCAGCGCGGCGGCAGCGTTGGATTTCACGATGAGCTTGGATTCAAAATCCGTCCCTGCGCCGAATCCCCAGTACTGGTGAGTCGGACGCGCATAGCAGTAGGCACAGGCGTGAAAGCATCCGCGATAGGGATTCACGCTCCACCGAAAGGGAATGTCGGGGCTGTCGTTTCGGCTCAGGATCGCCCCCGTGGTCTCTTCGAAAACCTGTGTGGTGACGTGCGGTGCCGGTTCGAGTAATTCCCGGTGGCTGGATTCAAAGGGGTTGGGCGGATTGGAGATCAGCTTCATGGGTCAGTCCGTGAGGGCGGCGGGTGTGGCGATGGATGATGACGTGCGATGGCGGACCATAACCTGCTCCCGTAAAAGCTGGAAATGTGCCGTGAGCTCCGATTCCAGCAACCAGTGCAGGACCCAGTCGGGGACCCGGATAGCAGGGTGGATGGTCATGAATAAGTGTGCGGTGGTCCGGGTGTCCGAGGGGGATTGACTCAGGTCCCATATCCAGTCGTACCGTTCAAAATCACCCTCGACCAGTGTGGTGTTGAGCCGGACGGGAACAGTCTCGACGGTATCGGTGACAAGTTCGAGGTGCAGTGGCAGATAGGTGATGGGAATACGCATTGCAACCCGCGTCCGACCGTCTATGTTCTGGATGCTTTTCACGAAGGGATGCCTCGGAAACAGGTCCGGCCAGTGCGGGTAATCGGTCAGGACCGCGTAGGTCGTTGCCGGCGGGACAGGGAGCTGCAGTTGGGCGCTGACGGTGGCCATGCCTTCATCGTCAATCTCGATGGTATGAGTCACCCACGGTTCCCCGGCATGGGAGCGGGCTGTGAGTATGATGAGGAGAGCAAGCAACAGGAAAAGGCAGGGGGAAGCGAACCCTGTTGCCCGTCCGGGCCTTGTGTTATCATTGGTTCCCCTGTAATGATAGAAGGAGAGGTGTCCCATGGCAGACGTCAGCAGACATGATAAGACGGTGTGATTCAGTGACGGTGCCAATGTATCAGGGGATGTGTCAATCTTGGGAGATGCCGGTTGATGTCCGGAGGACGCAATCAGCCCGCGATGGTCTGCCGTCACAGACACCATGGCATTGTGTCGTAGCAGGCAACCTGTTTCTAGCATAATCACCCCGTCCTTTGCCGCCCCCGTAGCTCAGCTGGATAGAGCAACGGTTTCCTAAACCGCAGGTCGGACGTTCGAATCGTCTCGGGGGCACCATTCTTTCCCAATGCAGCGGGGCGAGGTGCACAGGTTGCAGGACAGGCAGGACGATGAAGGTGAACAACGTCTGGAGAGGGTACCGTCCGCCAACGGGTGGGGGATCCCTGCACTGTAGCCGTCACTGGTCTTGTGCGAAGATCGTATGAAAACAGCAGGATGGACGGAGCAATCGCCCCGCGATGGCGTAGGCCACACACTCTGCGAGGGAGCCACACACCGCATCGGTTATCGAGAGGTGGATGCCAGCGTCAGCTGGTGAGGTCACTTCACTCCGACCCGCATCGTGTCTTTTTTGGGTCGTCCCTGTTTCGCTCGAGTCTGTTCTTTGTGGATGTTGCTGATGGTCGTCTCGTCCGTCAGGTAAAAGAACTGGTCATCCACCGATAACTTGTCTGACCAGGCCCGACAGGCATCGCACATCCTGATTTTGCGGCGATCAGGACTCCAGAACCGTTTTTCGCAGTGACAGGCTTTGCCGCAGAGACAGTCCACCAGACCGGCATAGGGAGAAGGTTCCGGTTCAGGAATATCCTGTTGATCCATCAACTCCCGTGCCTTTTCAACGGCACGTGCCCACGATCCCCAGTGCCGAACAAAAAACTGGACAGAATACGCCTTCTCTTCGGCCAGATCATATTCCAACTGGGTCAGATGGGGGCGACCTTCCTGTCCCATAAATCGTGCCAGTTCCTGCAGGGCCTGGTGCCGTTTCCAAGTACTGAGTGGTTCCAGAGCCACTTTCCCGCCCATGTTATTTTTACTTTTCGCCACAGCCATAACCTCTTACGAATCTCCCATGCCAAGAGCCATGTTGCCCCACGCTGTGCCAAGGCAACCCTCGTGACCTCACCCACGGGAAGGACATGCCCACCCGTGAGACGACTTGCGCTATTATACACGTAGACATCTGCAAAAGCTACTTCCAACAAAATCAACGCATTAGGACACCGCCGCCGGGTTGTCCAGCCTTGTCCCCCTGGCACGGACAATCATTCCAGCCTGAAGTGGCTTCCGTCTGGTTGCCGCACCGCACAAGCCAAGGCAAAACGGACTATATCATAGATTTTCAGAGAAGGCCAGCGTGTATACGTGGATGGTCATGGCGACGGTTTCATTTTGGAGGCGAACTGCTGGGAGAGCTTAGCGACCTTGGGAGCGATGAGGAAGGCGCAGTAGGGTTGCGTTGGATGACGTGCGAAGTATTGCTGATGATACGGTTCGGCCCTGTACAGGGTGTGAGCGGGGGAGACTTCCGTCACGAGGGGATCATCAAAATGTTGACCTGATGCAAGGGTGGCCATGACGTCGTTGGCGATGGCTTGCTGTTCAGGAGAATGATAAAAAATCACGGATCGATACTGGGTACCGACATCGTTGCCCTGGCGGTTGAGTGTTGTGGGATCGTGAGCGGAGAAAAAAATCTCAAGCAGTTCCCGATAAGTAATGACTGCGGGATCGAACGTCATCTGCACGACTTCGGCATGGCCTGTCTGCCCGGTGCAAACAGCTTCATACGACGGGTTGGGGTGCTTCCCGCCCATGTAGCCTGATGCCACGGCCTCCACCCCCCGCAGCCGCTCAAACACGGCTTCAATGCACCAGAAACACCCTCCCCCAAAGGTCGCGATGGCCTTGCCGGTCTCAGCTGCGTCGGTCATCGGGGCAACTCCATGATCTGCCTCCTGCACTGGTGGCCAGTGCCCGGAGGTGGTGTGCTCTTGCATCGCCTCATGCCTTTCTTTACCTTGTCATCCCTCCGGCTGCACGCGACGGGCCGGGGGAACCATCCCTCCGTTGGTCAAGAACCTTCGAACGAAAGGAACAGTCTTACCGGTGAACGCTGTGAACACATTGCTGCTCCGATTGTATCACACTCTGGTCATCGATCGGCCGGTCGTGGCCCTGGGACTGGTGTGTGTCCTGGTGGTGTTCTTCGCAGTGGAATCCAGGCATTTTCGCTTAGAGGCGTCCTCTGAATCAATTATCCTGGAAGGCGATAAGGCGCTGAAATATTATCGTGTCAGTCAGGAAAACTATGGCTCAGATGATTTTCTCATCGTCACCTATACGCCGTCCGAAGATTTGTTGTCTCCTGCCTCGATTGCCCACATCAAACGCCTCCGCGATGAATTAACCGGAATGGAGTCGGTCGAGTCGGTTCTCTCTATTCTGGACGTGCCGCTGGTGAACAGTCCGGCAGTCTCCATTGCAGAACTGAGCCGTGGAGGGGACATGCGGACGCTGCTGACCCCGGATACGGACCGGGAACTCGCCCGAAAGGAATTTCTGGAAAGCCCCCTTTATCGGAACCATCTCGTCAGCCCGGATGGTCGCACCACGGCGCTCCTGGTTTTTTTCAAGGAAGACAAGGCCTATACGAAGTTGCTGAACACCAGGAATCAGTTGAGAGAGCGGCGAGCAGAAACCGGACTCACACACGAAGAAGAGGCGGAGTGGCGAGCGGTGGAGCAGGCTTTTCAGGATTATCATACCGCGGCGATGGAAGCCGAACGGAAGCAGATCGAGACGGTTCGCGGCATCCTCGATCGCTATCGCGAGAATGCGCAACTGTATCTGGGCGGGGTTCGCATGATCATCGCCGACATGATCAGTTTCATTGAACACGACCTGGTGGTGTTTGGCTTCGGCGTCCTCGTGTTTCTGGTGGCGGTCCTGGTGTATTTTTTTCGCAGGCTGCGATGGGTGCTGCTGCCCATGTCCTGCTGTGTCATCTCGGTCACCGTGATGGTGGGCTTCCTGGGCTTGCTGGACTGGCCCGTCACGGTCATTTCCTCGAATTTCGTCTCTCTGTTGCTCATCATCACGATGTCCCTGACGATTCACTTGATTGTGCGTTACCGGATTCTGGAGGAACGCCTGCCGCGCAGCGATCAGAAATTCCTGGTCTCTGAGACGATGCGGGAAATGGTAACGCCCTGTTTTTACACGGCCGTGACAACCATTGTGGCGTTCGGGTCTCTGATGGTCAGTGACATTCGGCCCGTGATTGATTTTGGCTGGATGATGACAATAGGGATCGCGTTGGCGTTCGTGCTGAATTTCATCTATGTCCCGGCGGTGCTGATGTTCCTCAAGCCGGAACACACGGTGGAGCGTGCAAATCCCACCAGGTCATTCACCATGGCGGTGGCGCGATGGACGCTCAAGTATGCCACGCCGATCATGGTGGCCTGCGTGGTCGTGGCCGTGCTGGGTGCGGCGGGGATCGCGCAACTGGAAGTGGAAAACCGGTTTATCGATCATTTCAAAAGCACGACGGAAATCTATCAGGGCATGGAATTGATTGATACGAAACTGGGCGGGACCATGCCGTTGGATTTTGTGATCGATGCCGATGATGCGGAGATCGGGTCGTCTGCCTTGCCTGAAAAGACCCGGGCTGTGGACGACGCTTTTGACGATCCGTTCAACGACCCGTTCAGCGAGGAGGATGAGACCGGATCATCCTCCTTCTGGTTCAATGGGTATCGGTTAACGCAGATTGAAGCCGTGCACGATTATCTTGAATCCTTGCCGGCCGTCGGCAAGGTGTTATCCCTGGCCACGGGGCTGAAGATCTTGCGGCAGTTGAACGATGGACGCATGCCGGAGGACTACGAGCTGGCATTTATGCTGAACAACGTGCCCGATGTCGTGAAGGCCGCGCTGATTGATCCGTATCTGTCCACGGATGGTCAGCGCACGCGAGTGACCATGCGACTGATTGAGTCCGCGCCGACGCTCAAACGAAAGGAGCTCATTGAACACATTCGCCTGTACCTGGTCGACGCGCTGGGGGTGGCCGAGACGCGTGTCCATCCAACGGGGATGGCGGTGCTCTACAGCAATGTGCTCCAGAGTTTATACTCGTCCCAGATTCTGACGCTTGGCGCGGTCTTTCTGAGCATTTTCCTGATGTTTCTGGTGCTCTTTCGCAGCCTGTCACTGTCCATTCTGGCGATGATCCCGAATGTGCTGGCGGCCTGTTCGGTGCTGGGTTTCATGGGCTGGTGGGGGATTCCGTTGGACGTCATGACCATTACGATTGCGGCGATCACGGTTGGCATCGCCGTTGACGATGCCGTTCACTATATTCACCGGTTTCAGGTGGAGTTTGTGGCCTGTCGAACGTACAGGGAAACGATTCTGGCCTGTCACGGCAGCGTGGGACGCGCCATCTATTATACGTCTCTCACGGTTACCGTGGGGTTCAGTATTCTGGCCCTCTCCAGTTTTATTCCCACCATCTACTTTGGCGTCCTGACCGGATTGGCCATGATGATGGCCCTGATGGGCAATCTCACCTTGTTGGCTGCCTTGATTCTGCTGGTGAAACCGATGGGACCGGAGCGGGCCGGGGACGTGGTCGTCGGCGGGCCAGCGTGATCAAAGGCGGGCACGGCGACGGGTGGGCTGGTCAGCCCTTGCTGACAATTGCGGCCATGACCAGCATCGTCAGGGTACCGACCACGGTCAGGTAGACGGTTGTGCTTCGGTCACTCAACCAGGCTGTTTGCCAGTCTTTCGGATAGAGGGCTTTGCCCACCACGTAGAGATCCCCTTCGTACAGTCCCATCACCTGTTCCATTTCAATCAGGGTTTGTTTGGCAACGCGGTGGCGATCGCGCTGCTGCAGGATGAGATAGACAAACAATGCTGCGAACAGGGCGGTGCCGGTCATAGCGAAGACGGTGATGGTAGGATCAAACGTCGACGAGGGCGGGAGCGTGAGAATCGTGATGAGGAGAAGGAGCAAAAAGGCGCTGCCAAACGCCGTGAGGCGCATCATTTGTTCGCGGCGACGGAACACCTCTTCTTTATACCAGGGGTAGAGCACCCGAAAGACAGCAAGCTGTTCCTCGCTCAACCTGATGGTGGTCTCGGTCATCTCCGGCTCCGGGGCGGCGATCTGGCCTATGGTGTGACATGATGGGCAATGCGGTCCGCTTCGCTCAGCAGGCCGTTATTGTGACAAAAATCTTTCTGTTTTCCAAACGGTGCACGGCCGTGTGGGATCGCACGACGGGCCGGTCGTCGGGCATGTGTGCCGGCATCGGTCACTGTTGAACACGATCAACGTGCAGGTGACGTTCAGGAAAGAAAATAGAAATGATTGGTTGGGCCTTGTCCCTGACCGATTGCCAGACTGTGGCGAATGGCGGACGTGACATACCGTTTGGCCGCGTCAACTGCGTCGGGGAGGGGTTTGCCCAAGGCCAGCTGAGCGGCAAGGGCGGCGGTGAAGGTGCACCCGGTGCCGTGGGTGTGGGGCGTATCAATCCATTCTCCCCGATACAGAGTAAAAAACCGTCCATCGTACAGCATATCGGTAGCCGGACGGTCGAGCGAATGTCCGCCCCGGATCAGGACATATTGGCATCCCAACTGGTAGAGGACTTTGGCGGCCTGTCGCGCGTCGGCCAGCGACCGAATGGTGAGGCCGGTTAACCGTTCAGCTTCAGGGAGATTAGGCGAGAGGACAGAGGCCAGGGGAATGAGTTCGTGTTTGACGATGTCGATGGCGTCGGGTTGCAAAAGGTCCCGTCCGCTTTTCGATACCATGACGGGATCGATGACGAGGTGAGGTGGGCGACAGCGTTGCAAGGTGGAGCTGACCAGCGATACGAGTGGAGCAGAACCCAGCATCCCGGTTTTGACTGCGGCCACCTCAAAATCGTCAAAGATCGCGTTGAGCTGTGCTTCGACGATGGAGGTGGGCAGATCGTGAATAGCCGTGACGCCCTGGGTATTTTGTGCGGTGACTGCTGTAATCACCGACATGGCATACGTGCCATTGGCGGACATGGCCTTGAGATCGGCCTGGATTCCGGCGCCTCCGCCCGAGTCGGAGCCGGCGATAGTCAGGACCTGTTTCAGCATGGGTTGGGAAACATATCAGGCGTGTGGGTATGGGAAAATGCGTCTGGAGTCTAGCACGGCACCCGGGAGCAGGCAAACATGGGGGGCGCACCATTCATCGCTTCCCCACCCTTGGTCATTCCTGCCTTTGAGCAGGAATCCAGGACGGGCCTGTGGGGCGCGCGGGGCTTTGATCCCTTGGTCATTCCTGCCTTTGAGCAGGAATCC
>RKSG01000083.1 GCA_007570995.1 Nitrospirales bacterium | reverse complement strand
TGCCAAGGGCATGCATTCCCGCAGTGTGTTGAGCGGGAATCCAGGGGGGGCTGCGCCAGGGGCATGCTTGCACGACACAGGGTTTATTGCCCGGGCAATGCCACCGGATATCCGGCATCATTCCAGGCATTCATGCTCCCCACGACGTTATACACGTACTGATAGCCAAGCTCGGCCAGCGTGTCGGCAGCGATGTTGCTCCTGCGGCCGGATTGACAGTACACGACGATATGATCGTCAAGTTGTGCACCGATTTCCAGATGACGCCGGCCAAGGATCCGAAAATCAATGTTCCGGTCGGTGCCGGGAATGAAGCCCGTCATATGCTCTGCAGGTGATCGGACATCAACCAGGAAAAACCCTTTCTGCTCAAGACTGGGAGCTTTCAGGAGTCCCTGATTCAGCTCACCGACGGTCAGTTCATAGGTCTGTTGCGCCGAGACGGAACTGGCCAGCACGATCAACCCGAAGACGAAACTCAGTTGACTGATTAGACTGATCGGTCTCTTCATGGCAATCTCCATTGTAGAAAGTGGCGTCTCAACACCGTGACCCCTGGTCGTGCCCCCCCTCCGTCATTCCTGCGAACGCAGGAATCCAAGGGTTGGGGGGGGCGTGCCAGGGGCATGCATCTCAACCGAGAGGATAATCAACAATCCGTGTCCCTGTTCACCATGCTCCACAGATCCGCGAAGTCGTTTGGACATATCTTTCATCCTATGCCCGCTGTTGGAATCTGGTCAAGAGCAGGAGCGGTACTCCCGGGACTCATTCTGGCTGTGACAGCCGGTCTCTGGGGCTGCGGCAGTGGCGTCCGGATTGTTCAGGACAGTCCAGAATCCGGAGTCGCGTTGTATGTGTATAAAGGCACGGGCGGACATTTACGTTCATCCAACCGCCCGGAAGCACGCGCACGGATTCGAGAGTTTTGTGGTGGCCCGTACCGGGTCATCAAAGAAGGCAACACGAAAGGCCGACAGCGCGTGATCACAAGCATGGATGGTTTTGAAGAAATCGTGACCGAACAGTGGTGGGGCATCCAGTTTCAGTGTGAGGCCAGTGGGGAGAACGCGAACAACACGGGAGAGGCTCGGCACGATCACCGATAATCCTTCGTCATCGCAGTCTGGCGTGGAAGATCGCGGGAGAATCCATCGGGGGCCGCCACTGAACCACGGCTACTGAGGCCGGGCGGTTTTGAGATCGTCCATGGTCAGGAGACTGAGCAGCGACACCCCCTCCGCTTCAACGGTCTTTTGGCCTTCCTGTTCCTGCCGATCGACGATGACCACGGCATGGGAGACACGGAGATTCGCTTCCCGTGCAGCCCGGAGCGCTTCCAGGATGGACCTGCCGCTCGTCAGCACGTCATCAACGATGATGACGCGATCACCGGACGTGACCATGCCCTCGATGCGTTTCCCCAGCCCGTGATCTTTGGCATGTTTGCGGACGGCAAAGGTGCGGAGTGTTCTCGATGGTTGAGTGGCAAAGGCATGATCGGATATAGCTGTGGCCAGGGGAATGGCGCCCATCTCCAGGCCGCCCACGGCCTCACAGGGGATGTCGCGGATGGTCGCACAAACCAGCCGGGCCACAAGCCAACGGGCATCAGGATGTGCCAGGAGGGCCCGGCAGTCCACGTAACAGGGGCTCGTTTCCCCGGAAGCCAGCACGAAACCCTTCCGCGTGTCCCATTGAAAGGCACGGTACCGCCAGAACAATGTCGTCAGTTGTGACGCGGGCATGACAAGACACACGAGCAAGAGGTCACAGAACGGAGGCGGTTGTAACATTCAGAGACGAAGCCTGGCAATGCTGACCATGCTTGACACGAAGACACCCCGGCCATGTTCAAAATTAAAAAGCGACCGTTGAAACCAGCGAAACAGCCGCCCCTCTACAACGTGCTGGAGAATTACACGGATTTTGATCCTCCCGGGAACGTGATGGTGTGCGCCACGACGGGTGAGGACAATATCGAACAACGCGCGAAGGTGCTCGGGGAAAGTTATGAGATTCCGGTTGAAGAGATGCAGAGGTTGTTACGGGACGGCGGGCTGTATGTCTATCCGGACACAGCGGGCGTGGTGACACGCGGCCTGTTTGTGAGCAAGGTTGATCCCACCGGAGCATCACCCAGGCAGACGTGGGTGCTGGATGTGGAGCAAACCGCACATGCCGAACAACTCGCAAGATCGGCGGCAATTTCTCTGGACGAGGCTGCCGCGCGCGTGTTTTACCGGGACTTGCCCGAGGTTTTGCAGAAACGCCTCACACAGAAAAATCTCGGGATCGACTACAGCACGCTCGACCGGTCTGTGGCCAAAGGCGGCGATTTGACCTCTATTGATTTCCGAAAAGACTGGTCACCGTATTTCAAACGCAAATGCTCAATGCCGGATGGTTCGATGGTCGAAACCGGCAGTATACGGGAATTTGCCGATCTGCACGGCATCACGGTCGAGCAGGCACACACGTTGCTGGAACAGGGCGGCACCGTGGAACTCGCAGACGGTGTGCTGGCATGCCAGGTGCTGAATAACCAACCGACTGTGGCCCGGTTTAATGCCCGGCAATACGCCAAAGCCAAAGAGCTGATGCAGTCCAGGGGCCTTCATATCATGGATGCGCTCAGTGAAATGGCGTTCAACGATCCCGTGTTGATGCGGGCACTGAGACGAGCTGAACAAGACGTGAAACAGTAAGCTGTGCATGGTGGCAGGGTGCCCGACGTGCCGTTGCCGTGAAGGGCTTCCCCCTGGTCAAGCCCCCCCTCCGTCATTCCCGCAGTGAGTTGAGCGGGAATCCAGGGGGGGCGCCAGGGGCAGGCCTGTCATGTGTCGACCGCATGTCTCGAACCGGAAGGAGGTAGTCTGTGGCAAGGGGAGAGCAAAGACTGAGCCGTCGGTTGGGTGGCCTGACTGTCGCCCTGTCTGTGATCGTTGGCCTGTGGGTGAGTCACGGATGGGGGGCGGAGAACGAATCAACCCGGACGGCCACGGGGTCTGCAATCACAGGTCGGGATGGCGCGCCCATGGTCTTTATTCCAGCCGGGCCGTTTTTGATGGGGGTGCCCGAAGGCGCGCGGGATGGAGGTCTTGATGAATATCCCAATCACCGCGTCGAGCTGGATGCGTTTTATATTGACACCTATGAAGTCACGATGAGCCTGTACGGAACGTTTATGCGCGCGACGGAACATCGCACGCCCGTGCACAGGACTGACCCATCGTACACGGTATGGCACGAGGGCGCGATGCCGGCATCCCTCGCCGCGGTTCCTGTGGTCAACGTGGATTGGTTTGATGCCCGTGCCTACTGCCAGTGGGCGGGCAAGCGTCTGCCCACCGAAGCCGAATGGGAGAAGGCCGCGCGAGGCACCGATGATCGCCGGTTCCCGTGGGGCAACGTCGAACCAACGCTTCAGCATTTGAACTTCAACCAGCAGTGGCAAGGGGCACAGACGCTCAAGCCGGTGGGGAGTTATGAAAAAGGCACAAGCCCCTACGGAGCCTATGATATGGCAGGGAACGTCTGGGAATGGGTTGCGGACTGGTACGAGGCGGACTATTACACCAAAAGTCCATGCTGTAATCCTCAAGGCCCCTCGACCGGGACCCGTCGGGTCATTCGAAGCTCCGGCTGGCAGGTAGAAACTCCACAGGTGAGAATTTTCACCAGAATCGCCAGCGACCCACTCGACCGGAATCATTCCACAGGATTCCGCTGTGCTGCTGATCCTCCAGCCTCGTAGAGCCGCCCCCCCCGGGGTGCGAACGCCACCCGCACTACTTCAATCTCGTCCGGAATGCGCAGAAACAGAATCCAGGTTGGGTGCGGCACATACGCGCAGCGTGTCTGCCATATGTTGCGTTTGTCTGGTTTCCTGTGTCTCGGCATGGTCAAAGCGCGCCGCTGAATGCTTCACGCAGCAAGGCCGCGGGCAGGGCGGTGATGGCCTCCAACTCGGCTTCGGCGGCAACACGGATTTTTTCGGTGACGGCCATTTTAGCGTTCAGCGACGAGATGAGGCGCTTTTGTTCGGTGAGGGGTGGGAGGGGAATTTTCACAGATTCAAATGCCGGTTTAGTGATATGTTGCATTGTCGCACCGTGAATTTGATTCTTGATTGTATCCATGGCGTTTTTGATTGAAAAATACAGAAACTTTCTCTCCACAAGAGAAGGATTCTCGACAACTTTGAAGATATGCTGATTCAATATAGCGTCCCCCCGATTCCAGATAAACACATCCAACGAAGCCGACCACGAAACCAGTAAATCCCCGTCCTTAATCAAATACCGATCCTGTACGTCGCCGGAATAGTAGTTGTAAGAAGCAGAAGCATTGTTAAGGTTTTGAATACGAACAATCGGAAGCCCGGAGGATTGCCACTCGTCGGGTTTAAATGCTTTTCCGTTTACATAGTCAGCAACGTCGCCAAGAGCAGCCCAACGCCACCCCTGCGGCAAACCCTCGCCGCCAAGAGAAAAAACCTCCCGCAACCAAGCCGCGGGCAAAGATTGCGCCGCCTCGACTC
>RKSG01000037.1 GCA_007570995.1 Nitrospirales bacterium | reverse complement strand
GTCCTTGATCTTCACCCCCCCGCCCCAGCAGCAATGAGCACTTCCGCAACCGCGACGCTGTTCGCCTCCTCAGCAACCTCCAGCGGCGTCCTGCCATCTTCATTCCTCGCATTGACCTCCGCCCCTGCAGCAACGAGAACCCGCGCAACATCAACATGGCCTTCAGAGGCAGCAAAGTGCAGCGGCGTGTCGGCCCGTTCATTCCTCACATTGACCTCCGCCCCCGCGGCAATAAGGACTCGCGCAACATCAGTGTAGCCCCCATAGGCAGCCCATTGCAGCGGCGTGGTGGCCCTGTCACCATTCACATTCCTCGCGTTGACCTCTGCCCCCGCGGCAATGAGAATTTGCGCAACGGCAGCCGAGTTTCCATAGGCAGCAAAATGCAGCGGCGTGTCGGCCCATGTATTCCTTGCATTGACCTCCGCCCCCGCAGCAATGAGTGCTTGCACAACGGCAGCGGAGCCTTCAACGGCAGCCCTGTGTAACGGCGTCCCGCCATCTCCATCCTTCGCATCGATCTCCGCCCCCGCAGCAATGAGGACTCGCGCAACGCCTGCCCCTGGCTTTGACCAGGGGGCAGCGGAGCCATACAGGGCAGCCCTGTGCAGCGGTGTGAGGGCCTTGTCACTCTTCGCATTGACCTCTGCCCCGGCAGCAATGAGGCCTTGCGCAACGGCAACGTGGCCTCTCTCGGCAGCCTCGTGTAGCGGCGTGGTGGCCCATTCAGTCTTCGCATTGACCTCCGCCCCGGCGGCAATGAGGGCTTGCACAACGTCAGCGTGGCCTCTCTCGGCGGCCCCGTGTAGCGGCGTCCTGCCATCTCCAGCCTTCGCATTGACCTCTGCCCCGGCGGCAATGAGGATTTGCGCAACGGCAGCGGAGCCACCTCTGGCAGCCTCGTACAGCGGCGTCTCGGCCTCTTCAGCCTTCGCATCGACCTCCGCCCCGGCGGCAATGAGCACTCGCACAACGTCAGCGGAGCCACCATAGGCAGCATGGTGTAGCGGCGTGGCGTCCCATTCATCCCTCGCATTGACATCCGCCCCGGCGGCAATGAGGGCACGGACCGTTTTGGTCTGACCTTCCCTGGCGGCAACGAACAGTTGTTTTCGCTCTCCTGCCCCAGCGGCAATGAGGGCTTCTGCAAATTCGGAATGCTCCCTGTCCGTCGCATCCTGCAGCGGCGTCGCGGCCGTTTCATTCCCACCAAAGACAACGAGCCACAGCAGGGTCAGGGGCACTCTCCCCAGCCTCACCTTCCTCATAAACCTCTCCTCCTCTCTCACTGCCGCAGCCACAAACCCATCTCGAAGCATTCCCCCACTCCGTCCCCTGGTCGCTCGGGGCGCCCCATTGTCAAGCCCCCCCTCCGTCATTCCCGCAGTGTGTTGAGCGGGAATCCAAGGGGCGCGCCAGGGGCAGGCAGGGGCATGCTTGACCAGGGGGGCATGCTTGATTCTATCCCCAACGCGCCACGGCCGGCACCGTCAACGGCGGCGCGACCGACACCGGCCAGGACGAAAAGCAGGACGCGACGAGTTTGGAGGAATGGTGGCAAACGGCATGCTTGACCAGGGGGCAGCAACTAGGAGACCCAGGCACCCCTGCCAGGTTCTACAGGCAGGGGCAGAATCGGCATGTGTGGGATGTCATCCTGCTCCCCTGGCCCCTGGTCAAAGCCAAGGGCATGCTTTCTAAACGGAAGCATCATTTCACCCCCTGGTCACAGCCAGGGGCAGGCCCTTGTTCGGATAGACCTTGCCTGAAGACTGAGGGTCAATAACGCTCAATTCCCGGTGGCCCCGGCGAGCTTGAGTGCTCGCACCACGTCGGCATGTCCCAGCTCAGCGGCAAGACGTAGCGGTGTTTCGTTATCGTTATCCCTTGCATTGACATCCGCCCCTGCATCAATGAGGGCTTGCACCGCTTCAGCGTGTCCCTTCCCAGCGGCAAAATGTAGCGGTGTCCCGGCCTCGCTGTCCCTTGCATCGACAGCGGCCCCATCAGCAATGAGCACGTGCGCCACCTCAGCGTGCCCTTTCCAGGCGGCAACATGTAGCGGCGTGTAGCCGCTTTCTCCCGCCGTTGCATCGACAGCAGCCCCGGCGGCAATCAGGACTTGCGCCACGTCAGTATGCCCCTCCCCAGCGGCGACATGCAGCGGCGTGTAGCCATTTTCTCCCGCCGTCGCATCGACAGCGGCCCCGGCGGCAATCAGGACTTGCGCCACTTCAACGTGCCCTGTCCAGGCGGTAACATGCAGCGGGGTATCAGCATCTTTGCCCGCCGTTGCATTGACAGCGGCCCCGGCGGCAATCAGGACTTGTGCCACGTCAGCGTGCCCCGCCCCAGTGGCAACATGTAGCGGTGTCTCGGCATCTTTGCCCGCCGTTGCATTGACAGCGGCCCCGGCGGCAATGAGGCCCTGTGCCACGTCAGCATGCCCCCCCACAGAGGCAAAAAACAGCGGCGTGGGGGAATCCTCATCTCTTGCATCGACAGCGGCCCCGGCGGCAATGAGGACCTGTGCCACTTCAGCGCGCCCTGCCAAAGCGGCACCATGCAGCGGTGTGAATGCATCTTTTCCCGTCGTTGCATCGACAGCGGCCCCGGCGGCAATGAGCACGTGCACCACGTCCGCGTGCCCCGCCAAAGCGGCACCATGTAGCGGCGTGGTGGCATAGTTATCTCTTGTATCGACAGCGGCCCCGGCGGCAATGAGTGCCTGCACCACGTCCGCATGCCCCGCCAAAGCGGCCAAACGGAGCGGTGTCCTGGCCCCGCTATCCCTTGCATCGACAGCGGCCCCGGCGGCAATGAGCACGTGCACCACGCCTGCCCCTGGCTTTGACCAGGGGTCAGCATGCCCTGCCAAAGCGGCAACATGCAGCGGTGTCCCTGCATCGTGTCCCGCCGTTGCATCGACGGTGTCAAGGAAGGCTTGCGCAAATTCAGCGGGCACCTCTCCAATGGCCTTATGCAGGGCCTTATGGAGCAGCATACCTCCAGATCGACCTGTCGCATTGACATCCGCCCCGGCGGCAATGAGGGCCTGCGCAATGTCGGCATGCCCCTCCCCAATGGCCTTATGCAGCAGCATGACCCCAGAGCGGCCTGTTGCGTTGACATCCGCCCCGGCGGCAATGAGGGCCTGCGCAATGTCGGCGTGCCCCTCATCAATGGCCTTATAGAGCAGCGTGTCGCCAGAGTCATCTTTGGCATTGACAGCAGCCCCGGCGTCAATAAAAGCTCGGACAGCGTCGGCCTGACCGTTCGCGACGGCAGCAGGCAGCAGCTGTTGTCCTGCATCCGAAAGCAGTTGCAAGGCAGTGTTGTAGTGCTGAGAGTCTTTACCAGTATCGGCCTTAAACTGTTGAAGCAACGAATGGCCTTTGAGCAGGTCATCAAAGACGGCACTGTTTTCAACCAGCGCCTTGCCGTAAAAGAACGGAAACAGGGCAGGCGGTTCGACGTCCAGCGCTTCAATGTTCTCGAACGCCTTGATCGCTTGTTTTCCCTCCCCGTTTTCAAGTGCATTGACCCCTTCCGCCATGTACTGATCGGCCAGCATAGCAGGGGGCCGGTCTTGAGCCATCGCCGGGCCACAAAAGACAAAGACCAACAGCACCGTCAGGGCTACTCCTGCCTGCTTTGACTCCTTTGCCAATTCCATGTCCCGGCTTCTTTTTCCTAAGCACACGTGCACAACCATCCCCAGGAAACCCACCGCTGCGATACCGCACGCGGGTGGATGACCGTACCACGACGCTTTGTTCAGGGAGTCAATTCAACGACCGTCCCCCCGCTCCTTCCTGGCTGCATGGCATGACCAGTCTTTGCAGCACCCTCAACAGCTTTCGAGCACGTCACCTGCCCAGCCAGGCGGTGAATCTCGACCGGGGCAATGGCCGGTCCATCCAGGACGTATCGGGCAATGGCAATCTGGAAGCCTGCTCCACCGTCAGCCAGCCCCCGGGCAGGTCACAATTCGCCAGTTTGCCCTGCCTGGTTATCCAGCCGATCTTCTTCGATTCCTCTCCAGCCTGCGCAATCTCTTCGGTCAAACGACAATCTTCCGCGACATAACGCAACACGGCGTCATGCTCGCCGTCTTGCCACAGTTGCGGGGCAAGGGCACCATCAACCTGCGCGGACTTACTTTTGCCAAGCGCCTTTGCGGCAGCATCAAGACTGATGAGAAAGCCCTTGACACAAAAGAAGTGGAACAACATGTCAACATGCGCCAGCGCCAGACTCTGACAATCACGCAGGCGGCCGGATTCTTCGGCCAGGACATCAAAGTCAAAGCCGCATCCGTTATGCGTGACGATGGTGTAACCGGATTGCGTTTTGCTGGTGAGATGGTCGATGAAGGTGCTCAGGTCTTCCCGTGTCATTTGTGGGGCAGGGGTACCATCCTCACGTTTCGAGTAAAACACGTCCGGGGAATGTTGGTCGCTGCACCACGTCGCCGCACACGTGATCCCCAGCGGGCGGTAGGACAGCAGGTCGCCACGCAGATACGGCGGCAGGTTTTTTGCGGTCTCAATGTCGAAGGCGATGTATCGCCGTTGAATGTCAAATAATCCCATGGAGGTGTCTCGTACAATGCGGCATGATCAGGCTATTCCTGGTACTTCAGGCGAAGGGTAATATAGCACCATGTGCTGGTGTTGGGACAAGTGCTCTGGATTCCCGCTCAACACACTGCGGGAATGACGGAAGGGGGGGCTTTGCGGGAATGCCTGCCCCTGCCTGCCCTTGCCTGCCCCTGCCTGCCCCTGGCGCCCCGTGCGATCAGGGGACGGCCTATGAGGCGGATGACGGACTGTGATTCCCTTCCGCCAGGTTGCGTCAGGATTCCCTTTCAGAGTAAGACAACATGCCAGCGAGGGATGCCTTCGCACGGTCGGATGTTCCGTTCATGCCACAGGACAATAATTTTCTCCATTCCAGGTATTCACGGTCGGATCCGGGGGATCGGGTCCGGTATGTGTCGTTTGAACCCGGGGCACCAGCGTGGTCTCCGGCCTGGCACGACGCACTCGGACACTTGGGCACACGCATGTGGGACGCGGGTGTCCGCGCCGTCGTGCTGGTGTATGGCTCCCATGTCGGTGCCGATCTCTTCGGCGCCGCCCGCCTGGATGAAGTCGGAGGCCTCAAGCGCGGGTATTCACGCGGTATTCCAGGGCTGGAGTCGCTTCTTGCCGCCATGCGCCCCCGCGCCTGGCACCCGACGTCTCCGTCGCCCGGCAGTGAACACGCCACGCCCCCTGTTCCCCGCATCCCCTTGTCCAACGACGACGCCACAAGAACGACGCTGGACAGTCTGCTGGGGGATACCGGCAATTTCTCCGAACAGTACCGCAAAGGCCTGGCGGATGGCCTTTCGCGCTCTCTTGCGCGTCCCATTGCCTGCGAACGGTTCCTGTGGGCATCCAGACATCATCATCTCGGGCGCATGGAAGGCGCGTTGGCGCTCTTTCAAGCACTCCAGGACATCATCACCCAACAACGATTGCAGGCCGGTGAGCGGATTGTCCTGATCGCCCACGGCCATGCGGGCCAACTGCCGGCTCTGCTGTCCAATCTGGTTGCGCCGGGGGAGTCTTCCGTTCGTGATGCGCTGTTTGAAACCCTGGCCCTGTGTGAGGGGCAACGCGAGACCCCGTCGGACTGGTTTCAGCATCTGCGGGATCTCGACCGTTTCCTCGCCGAGGGACAACGGGAGGCCTGGCCTGCGCTGGATGTGGTGACGCTGGGCACGCCCATCCGGTACGGCTGGAACACCGACGGGGTCGGCAGACTTCTGCACCTGGTCAATCACCGCCCGATTCGGCGGGATGGGAAGCGGTGGCTGGCCAAGATGGAGTTGCCGGCCATTGTCATGGAGATGCCCATGGCCGCCGGCGGGGACTACGTGCACCAACTGGCGGTGGCAGGCACGGATGCCATGCCCGACACGCCATGGGAGGAGGAACTGAACCAGGCTTTGCGGGAGCACCTGGAGCCATATGACGGCTTTGAGCGCTGGCTGGAATGCGCGCGACGTGTGACCCGCTGCCCTGAAGACGGGTCATGCCTGTTGATTGATTACCAGGACGCAACCGGCGAGCCTGTTGAGGAATCGCTTTTTGGTCATGCCTGCTACACCCGGCTGAACGCATTGCTGTTTCAGACACAACACGTCGTGGAGATTTTGTACGGGGGTTAGCGGGGGGAAGTCGACAAGCGTTGACCGGCGGAACCGGACTGAAGCGGGAGGAGAGGATGAAATGTGAGGCCGAACGTCAGTCTCTACCTTCAAGAAAAAACTTTTTGAGGCGTTTCAACACATCTTCGTTTCGTTTTTGCAAAGTTGCTGGTGACCATTCATCATCATACTCACCTTCACCTAAACATCGCGCTTCCGGATTTTTAGACTTCTTGTAGTGCTTCTGTTTTTTAGCAAAAAATTCGTTTTTCGCCTGTATGTTGAGCTTGTATTCCAGAGGAATTATATTTCCCAACTTATCAAGATCTTCTCTGTGTGTTTCCTCTGTCCAGCCATCATAGTTGTTCCATTGACGAGGAGTGATGTGTTCAATGTGGTATTTACCCGCAAGAAACTTCGAATAATCCTCTCGACTCTCCGCGTCCACCTGAGCGTGATGCAAGGCACCACTTGTCAGAACCAAGCCAGTTTTGTAGCGACCATAATAGCCATTTGTTAACTTCCCTTCAAAGACGTGCACGCTACTTTGGGAATTTTCACGGTAAAGACCGACATGATCTTCGCCATGTGCGATGGCTTTGCAAACTCTGAAAATTGTGGGTTTTATGGAATTGACGGTATTAGTCGCTACTCCCATGATGAAGCAGTATCGAACCGTCTCCTCTAGTAGTTTAACAAATTCAGCCTCTTTCTCCGTAGAAAGGGCAAACTCGCCGTCTTTGTAATCGCCGTGTTTGTCCAGAAAAACGTACAGAGGATAGTGGCAGTAAACTTTATCGGGAGAAGTCCACAGTATACTCCACCATATATAGATTGCTGGTCTGTCATAGATTTCCGGTCTGTCCTTCCAGCTATCAACAGCTTTGTATTTTGTCAAGCAATCTACAATCGCTTGAGGATCATCAAGCCGCGTCGGTTCTTCGAAATATGTACGCAACCCTATCTCTTTGCCAGTAACGCTTTTTTGGGCACGTAAAACGTGCATGTGAATTCTGAAGAGACGCACAACGTCGTAATCATTCTGACCGCCGTTATCCATCAGATATTGCCAATCGTTCACAAATTTTTCCCTATAACCTGTGGGTGACTTTTTGTATAAGGTTGCCTTGAATATATCGGCATCTGTCAATGGCAGGCCCCGGTTGTTGAGTGTGTTAAAAATTTGCAGGGCACTGCCCAGTTTATCGCATTGAATCGGCAATAGAACCACACGATGCAATAAAGTTCTTATAAATTGTTCAAGCGCGTCGCTGGTCTTAAACCTCTCATTCCCATCCAACCACGCGACCATTTCATCGAAATTTTCGAAAAAACGATTCTTGGTCTTGGGTGACTTGGGTGGGTGTTCGCCCTTTAAAACAGACTCAAAGTTCTCCCTGTCCCATGCAATAACCTCGGATTGCAGGCGAAAATCGTCTGTGAAGCCTTCTCTGGGGTGTGGTATTCTATAGCATTCCTCCAGATCACGATAGGTCCCGGCTTTCTTATGTAATGCCTTGACCAACAACAGAAGGGTCGTCAACCGTTGCTGGCCATCAACAACGATCCATCGGGTTGGTTCTGCTTCTGTAGGAGTGGTAGGGATGATAACTATGCATCCTAGGAAATACAGATCGTTGCTCTTATCATCGTGGAAATCCGCCACATCGTCCAACAGTTGCTGGCATTCCTCCTTCCCCCAAGAATAAGGCCGCTGATAGTCAGGAATGAGATATTCTCGTTGGAAAATCTCTTTGATTGTCTTGGTTTCTGCTGTGAGAGTCGCCATGCCGTTGCTCCTTTCTTAAAACGATTGCAGGCACCAACTGCCGGCTCTGCTGTCCAATCTGGTTGCGCCGGGGGAGTCTTCCGTTAAAGATTCTTTCTGTGTGTTTACTCTGTCCAGCCATCATAGTGTTTCCATTGACGAGGAAAGATGTGTTCAATGTGGATTTTTTCTGTGCCAAGGTTCTTATACTTCTCTCGATTCGTCTCGTCCTTCTGAGAATTACGCAAGTAACTTCTTATCAGATCTAACAAACCTCTTTGGCTTTCTGGTGGGAAATTCGCCATACCGTTGCTCCTTTTGTAATCACCCGTCGTCCCTTGCTTTCCTCATCCGACTTTTACCACAAACAACCGAAACCGGCAATCTCAAGGGGGTCGACAATCACAAAACACTTGTGGTATCCATCATGGCTTTGTATTCTCCATGTCCTTGGCTTGGGGAAGTACACCCGACCATCTCAACGTCAACAACACGTATCCTGCTGCGTTAGATAATAGAGAGCGATGATTATCGGCATTCCCAAAGAAACCTGTCCCGGTGAAAAGCGGGTGGCCTGCGTGCCAGCCAGCCTCCCTTCGCTCCGGAAGGGCGGGCTGGAAGTCCACATTGAATGTGGCGCCGGAGCCGAGTCCGGTTACCCGGACGCTGCATACACAGAACAGGGAGCCACGCTTGTCTCTTCGCGCTCTCAACTGTTCGAACAGGCGCGCATCATTGCACAGGTCAGAACGCTGGGCGCGAATCCCGAACAGGGCGCAAGCGACCTGCCGTTGATGCGACAGGATCAACTCATCGTCGGTATGACCGACGCTCTGTCCAATCCCCACGCTGTCCAGAAGCTGAGCACACGCAACGTTCAGGCCTGGGCCATGGAATTGATTCCGCGAATCTCCCGCGCGCAAAGCATGGATGTCCTCTCATCCATGGGAACCATTACAGGATACAAGGCCGTCCTGCTCGCCGCCCATGCCCTGCCCAAAATGTTCCCGATGCTGGTGACAGCCGCCGGAACCGTGCCCCCAGCCAAGGTCTTCATCATCGGCGCCGGTGTCGCCGGCCTGCAGGCCATTTCCATGGCACGCCGCCTCGGTGCCGCCGTGGAAGCCTACGACCTGCGGCCAACGGTCAAAGACCAGGTGCTGAGCCTCGGGGCCAGGTTCGTGGATCTGCCGCTGGATACGAGCGACACGGAAGATAAGGGCGGCTACGCGAAAGCACAGGATGAAACCTTTTATGAACGCCAGCGGACGTTGCTGACGAAAGCCGTCGGCGCAAGCGATGTGGTGATTACGACCGCAACGGTGCCGGGACGACAGGCCCCCGTCCTGATTACGGCCGAGATGGTGGCAGGGATGGCTCCCGGATCGGTCATTGTGGATCTGGCAGCCGAACGGGGCGGCAACTGCGCCCTCACTCAACCCGGGCAGACGGTGGTGGCACACGGGGTCACCGTAATCGGGCCTGATCATCTCGCCTCCACGGTGCCGCACCACGCCAGCCAGATGTACAGCAAAAACATGGCCACCTTCCTGCTCCACCTGGTGAAAAAAGGCGAGCTGAAAATCGATATGGAAGACGAAATCACACGAGAGACCCTGTTGACCCGGGACGGGGCCGTGGTGCATCCCAGAATCCGCGCACTGCTGGGCGAGACCGAGGGCGGACAGGGAGAGGAGCGTTAAGCATGGATGCGTTGATTGCCGGCATTACGATTTTCGTTCTGTCAATCTTTGTGGGCTTTGAAATTATCACCAAAATCCCCCCCACTCTGCACACGCCACTCATGTCGGGATCCAACGCCATTTCGGGCATTACGCTCGTCGGGGCCATTCTGTCGGCCGGTGCCCAACATACACTGGTCACGGCCACGCTGGGAGGGGTTGCCGTGGTCTTCGCCACCATTAACGTCGTCGGCGGCTTCATGGTCACCAATCGCATGCTGGAAATGTTCAAGAAGAAACCCTCGTCATGATGTCTGCCATCAATCTGATCTACCTCGTGGCCGCCGTGCTCTTTATTCTCGGCCTGCGAGGTCTGACTCACCCCCGTACCGCCGTCCGCGGCAACCTGCTCGGCGCATGTGGCATGTTGCTCGCCATTGTCGTCACGCTCACGCACCACAACATCGTCAGTTTCGAAATCATCATCATCGGCATCCTCATCGGGGCGGTCATCGGGGCACTCCTGGCCACGAAAATTGAAATGACGTCCATGCCGGAACTCGTGGCGTTGTTCAACGGCTTCGGCGGCATCGCCTCGGTGCTGGTGGCCGGGGCGGCGTTGATTGAAAGCACCATCCGCACATCCGCCGCCGTTCCTGGGAACGCAGGAATCCACGGGCCACTCATGCAGATCACCGTGGCCACGGCCGCCTCCGGGCTGATTGGAGCCGTGACGTTCTGGGGAAGCCTGGTGGCCTTTGGAAAACTCAAAGGCCTCATATCCGACAATGCCGTGCTGTTCAGTGGGCAACAGGTCCTGAATGCCATCCTGGCGCTGCTGGCCCTTGGGTTAGGCGTGAGCGTGGTCATGGACCCGACCAATATCCTTGCGTACTGGTCGCTGGTGCTGGTGGCCTCTATCCTGGGGATTCTGCTGACCATTCCGGTCGGCGGGGCCGATATGCCCGTGGTGGTGGCGCTTCTGAACTCCTACTCCGGGTTGGCGGCGGCCGCAACGGGGTTTGTCCTGTCCAACAACGTCCTGATTATTACGGGGTCTCTGGTCGGCGCTTCGGGTCTGATCCTGACACAGATCATGTGCAAAGGCATGAACCGTTCCCTGACCAACGTGCTCTTTGGGGTCCTGGCGCCGGCGGCTGGAAGTGCCACGGCGGATGAGGTGTACACCGGCCGCGTGAAGTCCGCGTTGCCTGAGGAAGTCGCGCTCCTCTTTGACGCCGCCCGGCGGGTCGTCATTGTTCCGGGGTATGGCATGGCGGTTTCCCAGGCCCAGCAACCGCTTGCGAATCTGGCCTCCGTGCTCACCGAACGAGGCGTGGAGGTGGAATACGCCGTTCATCCCGTCGCCGGTCGAATGCCGGGCCATATGAACGTCCTGCTGGCCGAGGCCGACGTGCCGTATGAAGCCCTCAAGGACATGGACGACATTAACCCCTATATCGATCAAATGGATGTGGCCCTGATCATTGGTGCCAATGACGTGGTGAATCCTCTGGCGAGAACTGACCCTTCAAGTCCCATTGCCGGCATGCCGATTATTGACGTGGACAAGGCGAAGACCGTGGTGATTATCAAACGGAGTTTAAGCCCCGGGTTTGCGGGAATCCCGAACCCTCTCTTTGCGGCGGACAATTCCCTCATGCTGTTTGGCGACGGGAAGAAGATGGTGCTGGATATCCTCGCAGCCTTGAAAGACACCTGACCCCGCTCTGCTCGATCCCGCCAGGTTCATTTGACCCACAGGCCGTCATTCCCCTGGTCACCCCCCCGCCGTCCCCTGGTCGCCAGGGGCGCCAGGGGCATGCATTCCCGCGCACGCAGGAATCCAGAGATCGGGGGCGCCAGGGACAGGCTTGCCACCCATTGACTGAGTGTGGTACGGTGGGGCCTCGGTTCCAGGTCGTCATTCCTGCGGAAGCAGGAACATATCCACCACAGCGGAGAAGCAATGGAAATCAGGGTCGTTAATAACAATGTGGAGAAAGCACTTCGTGTTGCCAAGAAAAAGCTCGCGGCTGATGGATTGTTCCGTGAGCTGAAACGTCGTCGGTTTTACGAAAAACCAAGCGTGCGGCGTAAGGCCAAAGAGCGGGAAGCTGCCCGTCGCCGACAGAAATGGCTGGCCAAGCGCGCGTTTCGATAATGCCATCCTGATGCCCGCCTTGCATCCTGTCCCACTCCTGCCAGCAATCGTCAATGCGTGATTTCCCGATTCGTGCCGTCACCTCCAGAATCAGAAAAGCCATTCGCCAGTGGAAAGAGCCGGTGGTGGGTGTGGTGGCCAGGGAGACTCGCGACCCCTTCCGGGTATTGATTGCCTGCCTGCTGAGTCTCCGGACCAAAGATCAGGCCACGGCCGAGGCCAGTCAGCGGCTGTTCCAGTTGGCCGACACACCGGATCGGCTGCGGGCACTCCCGCTGCGCACCATTGAGACGGCCATCTATCCGGTAGGGTTTTACAAAAACAAGGCCAAACAGATTCATGCGATTTGTGACAGTCTGCTCCATGATTTTGGCGGGCGGGTACCGGATACCATTGACGAGTTGCTAACGTTGAAGGGTGTCGGGCGCAAGACGGCCAATCTGGTGGTGACCATTGGCTATCATAAACCGGGGATCTGCGTGGATATTCACGTGCACCGCATCAGCAACCGTTGGGGATACGTTCGGACGACAACGCCAGAGGAAACCGAATTTGCGCTTCGGAAGAAACTGCCCACGCCATACTGGATTCCATTTAATGACTGGCTGGTTCCCTTCGGGCAACATCTTTGTCGTCCCGTTTCCCCTTTTTGCAGCCAGTGCCCGGTGCACGAGTACTGCAAACGGGTCGGCGTGCGAACGTCACGGTAAGCTCGCGATGGCGATTGGCACTCCGGGCCGTCATTCCTGCGCCCGCAGGAATCCAGGGTGGCGTTGACTTGGGATGGCTTGCTGCCACACCAAACGTCCAGACGACACCGGAGCAAGCTAACCGGGCCGTCATTCCTGCGCA
>RKSG01000159.1 GCA_007570995.1 Nitrospirales bacterium | reverse complement strand
GGTCAAACCCAGGGGCATGCTTGCCCCCCCTCCGTCCCCTGGTCAAACCCAGGGGCATGCATTCCTGCGAACGCAGGAATCCAGGGGGGGCGTGACGGACACGCACAATCCGCTAACGATCACATTCTCCCATCACAATATCGTATGACCCGAAAATCGTGACCGCATCGGCGATCATGTACCCTTTGGCCATATAATCAAACGCGCCCATATGAATAAAGGACGGAGCGCGAATCTTCAAGCGATACGGCTTCCCGCCCCCTGTACTCACAATATAAAACCCCAGCTCGCCCTTATGGGCTTCCGTCCCGCAATACATCTCGCCGGGTGGCGCATCGAAGCCCTGCGAAAACAACTTAAACTGCTGGATCATGGATTCAAGATTCGTGAACACCCGCTCCTTGGGCGGCAACGTCACACTGGGCACATCGGCCATCACCGGCCCGCTCTTCGGCATCTGCTCCATGCACTGCCGCACGATCTTGATACTCTCGCGCATTTCCTCAATGCGCACCCAGTACCGATCATACGTGTCACCGTTTTTGCCAACCGGCACACTGAACTCGCACTTGGGATAGGCCCCGTATGACTCATACTTCCGCAAGTCATAATCCACGCCCGATCCCCGCAACGTCGACCCGCTCAACCCGAAGCTCAACGCATCCTCGGCCGAAATGACTGCCACGCCCACAGTCCGTGCCAGCCAGATGCGGTTCTTTTCCAGGAACACCACATACTCATCAATTTTGGGAGGAAAGTACGCCAGAAAATCCCGCAGTTTACGTTCCAGCGACTCGGTCAAATCCCGCTCGATGCCGCCAATGCGATACCAGCTCGTGGTCAGCCGTGCCCCGCACAGCTCATCAAACCAGTCGAGCAGAATCTCACGATCGCGAAACGTATAGAAAAACACGGTCATGGCGCCAATATCGAGAGCCTGCGTCCCCAACCAGAACAAATGCCCGATAATCCGCTGCACTTCCGCCACAATCGTGCGCAAATACTCCGCCCGTTCGGGCACCGTCACATTCATCAGCTTCTCAACGGCCCGGCAATACGCGAAATTGTTGTACATGGCGCAGACGTAATCGAGGCGATCCGTATGAGGAATAAACTGGTGATAGGTCCCGGCCTCGGCGAGCTTTTCCACCCCCCGATGCAGGAAGCCCATCACCACCGTGGATTTCGTAATCCGTTCGCCTTCAAGATCCAGGATGACCTTCAGCACCCCATGCGTCGCGGGATGCTGCGGCCCCATGTTCAACAACAGCTCCTCCGTCCGCAGGATCGGCAGATCCCTGGTCTCCGGATGCGAGGGATCCACCTTATAGACGGTTTCGCGTTGGTCCTCTGCACGTGCCATGGTGCGTGTGTCCCCTGGTCAGGCATGCCCCTGGCGCCCCGTGCGACCAGGGGGCCAGGGGCATGCCTGTCAAAACATACGGCGCCCGTTCCTCAGGTCGCGCCTTCAAGAAAATCAAACGTATCCCGCCATCCCTTTCCCTGCAACGGAAAATCCTTCCGTAACGGATAGCCTTCGGGAAAATCATCCGGCATCAGAATCCGCCGCATGTCCGGGTGGCCATTGAAGCGAATGCCCATCATGTCAAAGACTTCCCGTTCCATAAATTCTGCGCCGCGCCAGACATCCACCAGTGAATCAACCGCACAATCATCTTCCGGCACCCGTGTTTTCACGCGCAGGCGCCGGCGATGGCGAATAGCATACACCTCATAGATCACTTCAAACCGCTCGGCGTCATCCGGCCAGTCCACCGAGCTGACGTGGACGATATAATCGAAACCCATGGTTGGATCATCTCTCAGAAACCGGCAGACGGCGTGCAGGGATTCCCGTTTCACCGTCACGGCCAGATCCCCGCGCCACTCGCGGGCATCCAGGAACCCGTCCGGGAACCGGTCGCGGAGTGTTTCAGCCAGGGGGTGCATTAGCTGGCCGCCGTCTCTCTGGGTCTGACCTGCTCCGGCTGTCTGGTCAGGACACGTTTTTTCATGATCTGATCCTGCAATGTCAAAATCCCGTCGAACAAGGCTTCGGGAGTTGGCGGGCACCCGGGCACATAGACATCGACCGGCACAAAACGATCCACGCCCTGCACCACGCTGTAACTGTCGTAGATATTCCCGGACGTGGCGCAGGAGCCCATGGAGATCACATATTTTGGTTCAGGCATTTGATCGTAGATTTTCCGGATCACTGGTGCCATGCGCCGGCACACCGTCCCTGCCACAATCATCAGATCGGACTGGCGAGGTGAGCCACGGAACACCCCGGCGCCATACCGGTCGATATCATATCGTGAGGAGACTGCCGCCATCATTTCAATTGCGCAACAGGCCAGGCCAAACGTCATGGGCCAGAGTGAGCCTTTGCGCGCCCAGTTCACGGCTTTTTCAAGCGAAAGCGTGACGAGGCCAAGATCGCCGTCCCGTTCGTGCTGGCCACCTATCTGAATCAGTCCCATGGGGTTGTATCCTTGAGAGACGGTCGTGGGTCAATGCCTGCCCTTGGCGCAGCCCCCCCTGGATTCCCGCTCAACTCACTGCGGGAATGACAGAGGGGGGGCATGACCAGGGGAGTGGTGATGGTCATGCCACTAATCCCACTCTAACGCCCCTTTCCGCCAGGCATACACATAAGCCACGACGAACAGCCCGATAAAAATCAGCATTTCAATCAGGCCGACCACGCCAAGCTGGTCAAAAGTCACGGCCCAGGGATACAGAAAAATCACCTCAATATCGAAAATCACGAACAGCATGGCGATGACGTAATAGCGAACGGGGAACGGCATACGAGAATCCGAGAACGGCTCGCTGCCGCATTCATAGACGCTTAATTTGTCAATTTCCGGGTATTTCGGACGGACGAGCGCGCTCAGGGCAAAGGTCACCGCTCCAAAGCCCAACGCCAGCACAATAAACGCGAGGATGGGGAAATATTTCGTCAGATAATCGAGAAGCAGATCGGACCCGGTGACCATGCGCGCCAAGCAACCTCGCAGAAGTCAAAACCCGCAATCTTCCCGTAGAATCTGCCATGGTAGCACCCGCATTTTTCACGAAGCAAGCGAGTAAAAGACCTATTCCCCACTACCAAAAGCCCCAAGGTAGCCATGCATCTCATGGTGGGCCACCACCCGACGAGCCTGGCTTCCTGCCCCTGGCGCCCCGTGCGACCAGGGGAATGACGGATAGGTGGGGGACGTAACGTGTCACGCTTTCCGCATATCCCGCGGAGGGCGTTTCAGATTGCGCGGCGGCTGCGGTTGTGTCTGTTCCCACTCATCCGTCAGGGGCGTCAGAGAAGAGTCCGCCCTGGCCTTGTTCCGCCTGTGGATCTGCGTGTGAATGCGCGGGGACTTCCCGCCCCCTGTAGAATCAGGCCTGGCGGGATTCGATGAATCGGGAAACCCGGACAGGTTCGCCGGTTTCTTCGGCATGTTCGACATCAGCCCCCCGCAACACCTGGCCATGCACCCGGCAATTGCGCCCCGGACGTCTCACGGATCCGGTGCCGACCACCGCGGAATACGCGAAGGCTGCTCCTCTAAATGACTGGTGTCATACAGACGCTCGTTCCCCGTAATGCCATCCTCGGCAGGATCCGACCACATCTCACCATGGCCCGTCTCAAACTCCCCGTTGCCATTGAGATCAAGCCAGTAGAACAACGGCGCCCCAACCGTCATGACCACCGGCGTGCCAAAGTCATCCAGCCACACGTTGTACGTTCGCCGGGCCGTCATAAAATTCACCACGCCATCCCCGGTCATATCAAACTCCCGGAAGAACAACGAATTACGCCAGTCGTAATGTGCACCAAGTTCACGCTCATCAAACTCACCGGGCTCCTGCGGGAGCGGCGAGAAATCGCCCAAATGCGTTTCCTCGACAGACCCGGACTCCGTTGAATCCGGCACAGAGGCCGGCGGAGGATGAGATTCAGCATGGGCCAGCGAGACAGGCACCACACACAGAACCACCAGCCACCAGCGTCGTCGTTGCGTTGTGAGGTCACGGCTCATTTGGCACAATAGCCCCCATGCACCCATGCTACGCCGACGTCGTCTTTCCCCCCAGAACGTCCCAGGTCTTCACCTACCGCATCCCCACAGCCTGGCCCACCCCCCCAACAGTGGGGCACTGGGTCCTGGCACCATTCGGGCCACGCTGCAAACCGGGGCTGATTGTCTCCCTCACCGACAAGGCCAGGCAAGTCGGGATTCCGCCCGATCGCATTCGTGAACTGCACACACGCCTCGCCACCTCCTCGCCATGGTGCCCCGATCCCCAACTCGTCACCCTGGCGCAATGGATCGCCGACTATTATCTGGCCCCCCTCGGCACGTGCCTGGAACTGATCCAGCCACCGCACCCTCCCTTTCGCAGCACCACGCGCTGGATCATCACCCCCCAGGGACAACAACGCCTGGCCACCATGCGACCGGGTCAACCCGTCACCGCCACGCATGTCCTTTTGACAGCCCTGGGCAAACGTGCCAAAGGACTGGCGCCATCCACCATTGACCGTCTCCTGCATGCCCCTGGCGCCCCGGGCGACCAGGGGAA
>RKSG01000147.1 GCA_007570995.1 Nitrospirales bacterium | reverse complement strand
CTCCCCCTTCCGTCATTCCTGCGAACGCAGGAATCCAGGGGGGGACCAATGACGCGGATACAATGATTAAAGGTATCCGCGACATACACCTGCCCACGGGAGTCCAGCGCCACGCCGAACGGGTAGTTCAAACGACCCTGTGCGGGATGCAGGCCGTCACCGGCATACCCGGCTTGCCCGCTCCCGGCGAGCAGTGACATGGCCCGGGTCCGCAGATTCCACACCCGGATCACGTGGTTATCGTTGTCCGTGATGAACAGACGGCCATCGGGATGGAGGGCAATGGCATACGGCCGGGACAGACTGGGCGACGACTCATTTTCGCCCGGGATCAACTGAAACTGCCCGGTTCCCCCCACCACCGTCTCGACCACACCGGTCTGTCTGTCCAGCAACCGTATGCGACTGCTGAACGTATCGGCAATGTACACATTCCCCTCGTGATCCACAGCCAACCCACTGGGACCGGCCAGGTCGGTGTCGGGCCCGGGCGCACCATCGCCGTTATATGCCGACAACCCAGTCCCCGCGACCGTCGTGATCTCGCCGGACGTCAGATCAATTTTCCGGATGCGATTGTTGCTTTGATCGGCGATATATAACGCATGCCTCCCGTCAAGGGCCAACGCCACCGGTTCATTCAGGGCCGCGCGTGTTGCAGGGCCATGATCGCCAGACCATTTCGCCTGCCCCGTCCCGGCTATGGTGGAGATGATCCCGGTGCCCGGATCAATCCGACGGATGCGATGATTCCAAGTATCGGCAATGTACACCGTCCCGTCATCAGCCACCGCCACGGCAGAGGGGAAATTGAGCGCGGCCCGGGTTGCGAGGCCACCATCCCCGGAAAACCGTGAGGCGTTCGCCGCGGCCCCGCTCAGACAGCGGACCATGCCGCTCAAGTCCGGCTTTTGCACGTAGGCATGAGCCGACACGTCCACCGGATCGGCCAGTGGATCGTCATCGTTCCCGTGTGCGCGGGAATGCATGCCCCTGGCTCCCCCCCCTGGATTCCCGCTCAACTCACTGCGGGAAGGACGGAGGGGGGGGCTTTCGACCAGGGGACTGAGGGAAGGGTCACCTGCCGGGCCGGCGGGGCCTGGCGGGGGATCGGCTTGCACGTAGACACCCGCGATGGTCGTGAGCATCCCGGTTCGCACGTCAACCTTTCGCACCAGATGATTTTCAGAATCGGCGATGTAGAGATTGTCCGTGGCATCAAAGGCAAGATGTTTGGGTTCGTTGAGCAAGGCCGCGATGGCCGGCCCGTCGTCTCCGGCGTGCCCGGGTTCCCCTGTGCCAACGATGGTCCGGATGGTGTCGGATTGCATGGATGGCCGCATCACGCGTTGACCTGAAGACCGTCAATCCGCTCGAGAATCCTGGCCCCCATTTCTCTGGTCCCGATGACGGTCGCGCCGGAATCGGCAATGTCCCTGGTGCGGGAGCCCGTGGCCAGCACGTGTTGAATGGCACCTTCGACGAGTGCCGCCTCGTTCTCCAGACCAAACGCATACCGAAGCAGCATCGCGCCCGAGGCAATCATGCCAATGGGGTTCGCGCAATCCTGTCCCGCAATGTCCGGCGCGCTGCCATGAATCGGCTCATACATGCCCGTGGTCGCGCCCACGCTGGCCGACGGCAACATCCCGATTGACCCGGTTAACATGGCAGCGGCATCGCTTAAAATATCGCCAAACAAATTCGTCGTCAGGATCACGTCAAACTGCCTGGGATTCCGAATCAACTGCATCGCGCAGTTATCAACGTACATGTGCCGCAATTCCACGTCCCGATACGTGTGGTGCACCTCCGTGACGACGCGCCGCCACAATTCCGAGGATTCCAGCACATTCGCCTTATCAACAGACGTGACGCGCCCCTGTCGCTTGCGGGCTGCTTCAAAGGCCACGGTCGCAATCCGCGTAATTTCTTCGGTGGTGTACACTTCGGTATTGACGCCACGGTGACCCGTCGGGGTTGCCTCCACGCCCCGTGGTTTCCCGAAATAAATTCCACCCGTCAGTTCGCGGACAACCAGCACGTCAATGCCCTCGATGACTTCGCGTTTGAGGGTCGATGCATCGGCCAGTTCCGCATAGAGTCTGGCCGGACGGAGATTGGCAAACAACCCAAGCTGCTCCCGCAGACCCAGCAAGGCCCGTTCCGGTCGTCGTTCATAGGCAAGATTTTCCCATTGCGGGCCGCCCACGGCCCCCAGCAGGACCGCGTCACTCGTTCGGGCAATGCGCAACGTCTCATCCGGCAGCGGCCATCCCATGTCGTCAATGGCCTGGCCGCCGACCGGGGCGGGCAGAAACGTCAACGCATGGCCGCCATGTTTGCCAACGGCCTTCAACACCTCGACGGCCACGGGCATAATCTCCGGGCCTACTCCGTCCCCCGCCAGGACGGCTATGGTCTTAGACACTGCCACAGGCACCTCCTGCCCCCCGGGCAGAACCAGGGGTATGCTGGATTCCTGCGTCCGCAGGAATGCATGCCCCTGGCGCCCCGGGCGACCAGGGTACGGAGGGGGAAGCAGAAATGACAGAGGGAGCACTGGAACCCGAGCCGGCCCGACGCTCCAACTGCAGGGCCAGTTTATTCAACGCGTTTAAGTACGCACGTGCCGAGGCTACAATGATGTCAGTGCTGGATCCGTTGCCGACCACGGTTTCGCCTTCCTGCTCCAGCCGCACCGAGACCCCCCCCTGCGCATCCGTTCCGCCAGTAATGGCCTGCACCCGATACGACAACAGGGTGCTTTTCGTTTGCGTGATGCCGGCAATCGTGCGATAGACCGCATCAACCGGCCCGTCGCCCGTCCCGCTTTCCTGCACCACGCGCCCGTCTATCTCCAGGGCCACGGTCGCCGTGGGCACGTGGTGCATCCCGCTTTGCGTGCTCATGTCTTTCAGAGAGTACCGTTCGGGAACTTTGGCGGCGATTTCAGACACAATGGCCTCCAGGTCTTCCTCAAACAATTCCTTCTGATCCGCCAGCTGTTTGAACCGCTCAAACGCAACCCCGACTTCTTCCTCCGTCAGCACGTAGCCCAACCTGGCCAGTTCATCCCGAAAGGCATGGCGCCCCGACAGCTTCCCCATCACGAAACGGCTTTGTGTCACGCCGACGGCATCAGGCTGCAAAATCTCATACGTGCTTTTATCCTTGAGCAGGCCGTCCTGATGAATGCCGGAGGTATGGGCAAACGCATTGGCCCCCACGATGGCTTTATTCGGCTGAACGATCATGCCCGTGATCTTGCTGACCAGACGACTGGTCCTGGCAATTTCTTCCGCGCGAATGCGGGTGTCCGCGTCGTAAAAATCCCTGCGCGTCCGCAGCCCCATCACGATTTCTTCCAATGCGGCATTGCCGGCCCGTTCACCAATGCCATTGACGGTACATTCCACCTGTCCAGCCCCGGCACGAATGGCCGCCATGGAATTGGCAACGGCCAACCCCAGGTCATTGTGGCAATGGACGGAGAGCACCGCCCGATCACAGCCGCGCACCCGCTCCTGCAACGTGCGAATGATGGTGGCCATCTCCTGCGGAGCCGCGTATCCCACCGTATCGGGAATATTCACCGTCCCGGCACCGGCGTCAAGCACGGCCTCCACGACCTCGCACAGATAGTCCACGTCCGACCGTGTGGCGTCCATCGGGGAAAATTCGACGTCCTCAACGTAGCCGCGCGCATGGGTCACCATCTCGACCACACGCTTGAGGGCTTGCGCTCTGGTCATGCGAAACTGACGTTTCAGGTGAATGTCCGACGTGGACAGAAAGACATGAATGCGCGGTTTGGGCGCCCCCTTGAGCGCCTTCCACGCCGCATCAATATCTTCGGATCTGGCGCGCGCCAGACCACAGACCGCCGGGCCTTCCACCTCGCGTCCAATGCGTTGCACCGCATCAAAATCGCCGGGGGAGCTGAAGGCGAACCCGGCTTCGATAATGTCCACGTTCAAGTGCGCAAGCTGTTTCGCGACCAACACCTTTTCTTCGACATTCATGCTGGCCCCGGGAGACTGTTCTCCGTCCCGCAGGGTGGTATCAAAAATTTTAATGTGTCGCGTCACGGCTCTCTCCTCCTCACACAGCAATGCACAGGCCTCCATGCCATGAGACATGACCGAATCGCAAGCCTGCCCCCTGGATTCCTGCATCCGCAGAGCCTGCCCCTGGCGCCCCGAGCGACCAGGGGAATGACGGCGGGGGGACAGCAATGCCCAAGTCTCCATGCCACGAGACATGACCGAATCGCAAGCCTGCCCATTGGCGCCCCCCCTGCCCCCTAGATTCCTGCGTCCGCAGGAATGCATGCCCCTGGCTCTGACCAGGGGACGGCGGGCTTGGCCAAGGGACTCCGCCACCGGCTGTCTCGATCCCTCAAAACAACAAAAAAGCCTTCACCCCCCGATGAGGTGAAGGCTGCCCACCTGCTTCAGGGAATGATGGTCACATCACCGGCGGATTCCTGCTCCCGCAGGAATGACCGCCTGGGGGAGCGTGTCCCCCTCGTCACAGCAGAGAAGCATATCTCGTCCCGCCTGCCCCTGGTGCTCCCCCCACAGCCCTGGAT
>RKSG01000062.1 GCA_007570995.1 Nitrospirales bacterium | reverse complement strand
TTTTCAACATCTTCAGAATAGCTTTTTTCTAGAATCAAAAGATTGCAGATTAAAAAAAGTATTAAAAATTTCATTATCACCTTTCTAAATTTAATGATCGATTGCTGTTAATCTAAATAAGAAGAAATGATAAGTCTACTTGATTTTAATAATAATTTTAAAATTTTTAATACTTTGAAAACTTTGAAATGGAAAGGGGATTGAGAATAAGATGGCGCGCCCGAGAGGAGTCGAACCTCTAACCTCTTGATCCGTAGTCAAGTGCTCTATCCATTGAGCTACGGGCGCACGGCCTGATTATTCGAGGTTGCGCATGTTATACGATCCGCCTCAGGGGGCGTCAACTCGAACAGGGAAAAGGCACCGCACAGGAGCAGGACAGGATGTCAGACGACCGGCACGAGGGAAGTCACGGGGGTGCCAAAGAGCGTCGAGGCTGAGGCATCATCCACCCGAATCGTCACCCGGTCTCCGACGGCAAGCGGCGCCGCCGATTTGTCCCAGACCACGGTCACGTTACTGTCCGTATGCCCCATCCACTGTTGCGAAGATTTTTTCGCGTGACCCTCAACCAGCACGGTCACTTCGGAGCCAATCAACCGCCGATTGTGCCCGGCGGAAATCCTTCGCTGAAGATCGAACAGGCGTGTGACCCGATCCGATTTGACGGCGTCGGGCACGTCATCCGGAAATTTCCGCCAGGCAATGGTGTGCTTGCGTTCCGAATATTTGAACACATAGGCCGATTGAAATTCGATCTCCCGTACAAGCTCATACGTGTCAGAAAACGCCTCGTCCGTCTCTGTACAGAACCCCGCAATGATGTCTGTGCTGAGGGCGATGTCGCCCCGTTTCCTGATCGCCGCGACCAGGTCCCGATAGGTATTTCGCGTATACGACCGGCCCATCATGGTGAGAATCCGGTCGTTACCCGATTGCAGCGGAAGGTGAATGTGCCGACAGACGCGAGGGTGATGGGCCACCACGTCCAGGAGGGCGGGAGGAAAGTCCTTGGGATGGGGAGACGTAAATCGCACCCGTTCGATGCCAGGCACATCAGCGACAGCTGAAAGCAGCCTGGCAAAATCGTAACCATCATGGTCGGGACTGCCATACGAATTGACGTTCTGCCCCAGGAGCGTGACCTGCTTGTACCCCCGCGCCGCGAGGGTGTGCGCTTCCTCCAGAATACCCCGCGCGGGACGCGACCGTTCTCTGCCGCGCGTGTAGGGCACCACGCAGAAACTGCAAAAATTATCACACCCTCTCATGATGGCAATCCACGCATTGACGCCAGGCTTGCGCTCCGGAAGAATCGCGTCGTAGGTCTCGTATTCGGACAAATCCACAGCCATGGCCTGTTCCTGGCGTTCCAGGGCATGGACCAGCAAATCGGGCAAGTGCCGATAGGCGTCCGGTCCCGCGAGCACGTCAATGACGGGATGCGTATCCAGTAATTCCTTTTTGAGATTCTGGGCCATGCACCCCAACACGCCAATCACCACACGACGGACCTGTTTCATGGCTTTCCAACTGGCCAGATGGCCGTAGACGCGAGCATGGGCGTTTTCCCGGATCGCGCAGGTATTCATCAACAGCACATCGGCCTGATCCTGGTTCGGAGTCAATGCAAATCCGCGGTCCCGTAACAGAGACCGTACCAGTTCGGTATCATACTCATTCATCTGGCATCCGAACGTCTGAATATAGACGCGGTAGGGCATGGGACTGTCTCCGGGAATGTTGGTCAGGGACATGTCACACCGGCTGCAGGTTCATAAGACGGCAGGACTGGAATGGATGGCTTCCGTGGCTGTGACGGCGTGGCATCCATCACGTGCCCCAGGACCATGTGTTCCGTGGTCCCGGTCAGTCTGACCGGCCTGATCTGATTGGCCAGACGGCTGGAATGGGAGACGCCCACACGAATAAAATTATCCGTCATGCCTGTCCAGAACATCTTCTCCCTGTCCATGGATTCAAACAGCACCAGACGTTCCTGATCGAGAAACTGCCGATAGAACTGCATGCGTTTGGCTCGGGACAGTTGTGTGATCCTGTGATTCCGGGCTTTGATCGTTGGTGACGGAGGCACGGGGTGGCCTGTACGAACGGCCTGCGTCCCCGGACGAGCGGAATAACTGAAGACATGGGCATAGGCCAGCGGCAGATCCTGGATCACCCTGCAGGTTTCGGCAAACTGATGTTCCGTTTCTCCGGGAAATCCCACGAGCACGTCGGTCCCCACGCAGAGATCCGGAATCATGCGCACGGCGCGTTCCACCCATGCCACGTACTCACGTACGGAGTAGCGACGATTCATTGCCGACAACACGGCATCATCCCCGCTTTGCAGGGGAACATGGAGAAAATGGCACAGCTTTCCAGAGGTGCGCATATAGTCAAGCAGCGCGTCAGGGATGGTTGTCGGCTCAATGGAGGAAATGCGTATACGCGCCAGGCCGGGAATGGGCTCCAACCGCCGGATCAGGTCGAGCAACCCCGCGGAACCATTCGAGAATTGCCCGATATTCACACCGGTCAGGACAAGCTCCCGATGCCCTCGTTCCACGAGGTGCTCGGCTTCCCGTATTGCATCCTCGATCAACCGGCTTCGTTCACGCCCTCTGGCAAATGGAATCAGGCAAAAGGCACACATGAAATTGCAGCCATCCTGGATTTTCACATTGGCGCGCGTCGTCGAGTAGGCCCCAACCCCGTCCTGCACAAAATCGTCCCTGTCGATCACGCCGGAATGCCGGATCAACGGCACTGCACGTTTGTGCATACGAGACAGCTTTTGCACATAGTCCGGCAACAGCATTTTGTACTGGTTCCCCAGCACGAGATCCACCCCCGGAATGTTCTGCAGAATGGCGACTCCGGTTTGCGCGTAACAGCCCGTCACCGCCACAAACGCCTGAGGAGAATGTCGCAGTGTTCGACGGATGACCCGGCGACAGTCAGCCTCGGCACTGTCCGTCACGGTGCAGGTATTCACGATCAGCACATCGGTGGGCTCTCCATAGGCCACCTTCCGGTAGCCCATGCCCGTCAGCCTGTCGGCTAAGACAGCGGTCTCTGATTGATTGAGACGGCAGCCAACCGTGTATAATGTGACGTGTTGGTTCATGTACCCTGGCCCTCCCCGGGGGATGGTGCCTGACAGGAGACAGGCATACAACTTAGTCCCGGCTTAGTCCCAACTTAGTCCCGGCTTAGTCCCAACTTAGTCCCGGCTTAGTCCCGGCTTAGTCCCGGCTTAGTCCCAACTTAGTCCCGGCTTAGTCCCAACTTGATCCCGGCTTAGTCCCAACTTAGTCCCCGACGGGTGGCACATTATAGGGGACAGGCGCACCGGACGACAACTGCGACCATGTTGCCACAGCCCGGTTTCTACGGGAGAATCGCTGTGTTGCCTTCCAGAAGCTTCCCGCGGGAGCATCTTCCGCCACGTGTGGGAAAATCCCCAAAAACGCATTGCCGACAGGAGCAGGTCGGCGTAGAATGTTTGAGAGTCGTGTGAGCCCATGGCTTGGCCGTGATGAGACACACCATATGATCCATCCTGTTCGGATTGTCCCACTCGTCCTTGTATTGTTGCTGAGTCATCCTCTTGCCAGCCCGAGCCGGGCGCAGTTTCTCCTGCCCAGTGAGCCGGACGAAGACACCCGGGTGGAGGAAATTTTCGATCAGGAAACGCGCTTGATTCTGTTCTTGTATTCTCTGCAGGGAACCGACGACGTGGATTACGTGGTGGGCAGAAAAGTCTGGGAGCATCGGCAAAGCGCCTATGGGAACCCCGTGTACTATTTTGAAACCTATCCTCTGTTCTACTGGTGGAATCACACGATGTGGAACGACCCCGAACAGGATGGCGTGAACGGCAACGAACTGGTCTATCAGGAAAACGTCGAGTTCGACGCCAGCCGCTACAAGCCCTGTCTGTTCAACGGGCAGCCCTGTTGACACCACCCGCTCTTCCGCCCCGCAGCCGGGATGTATGACCCATGACCGCCGCGTGTTCGGCCACACCATGAACCCCTTGCAGGATCGTGCCGATGGCAGTGCGTGACCAGGCCTACACGGATCGGCCCTCATTGCTCAGCCGGCTGGCGTCCATTCGATTATTGCCGGGGCAGGTGGTGGCGTCAGCCGCAGCAACCTTGATCTTCATTGGCGCGGGACTCCTCATGCTCCCGTTTTCCACCCCGGAGAGCGTGGACATACGGTTTATCGACGCCTTGTTCACCGCCACCTCGGCCGTATGCGTGACCGGGTTGATTGTGCTGGACACCCCCCACGAGTTCACCACCTTTGGACAAACGATCATTCTCCTGCTCATCCAAATCGGCGGCTTGGGGTACGCCTTGCTGGCCACCATCATTCTGCTGGCTCTGGGACATCGGATCGGACTACGGGACCGGATGATGCTGGCCGAAACGTTGAGCACGTTTGATATGGAGGGATCGGTACGCTATGTCAAAATCGTGGCCCTCGCCACCCTGTCGCTGGAAGGCATGGGCACCCTGTTGCTCACCCTACGGTTTGCACAGGATATGGCGTGGGGCGATGCCCTCTATTCCGGGGTCTTTCATGCCGTTTCAGCCTTCAATAACGCCGGGTTTGCCTTGTTCACCGACAGTCTCGCGTCGTATCGGATGGACGTGCCCATCAATATCATCGTAACCGTCCTGGTCATCCTGGGTAGCATTGGGTTTCTGGTCTTTCAAGACACGTGGGACAATATCAAAGGCAAACGTTTCCGGCTCCAGACGCACACAAAAATCGTGGTCGTGGTCACCCTGCTCATTCTTGCATCGGGTACCGTGGGCATCACCGTCCTGGAGTGGAACAATCCACGCACGTTGCAACCCCTGGGCATGGGTGAACGACTGGCCGTAGCACATTTTCAGACGATGGCCCGCACGGCAGGCTTCACGACCATGGATCTCAGCATGATGAACGACGCCACCCTGTATTTTCTGCTGCTTCTGATGACCATTGGCGGCTCACCCGGCAGCATGTCGGGGGGCATCAAGACCACGACCTTCGCCATTATCTGGTTGACGATCTGGGCCGTGCTCCGCCGCCGGCATGACGTCGAGATCTTCCACAGGAGAATTTCAAAAGAGCTGGTGGTCCGCGCGTTTTGCCTCTGCATCCTGGCGTTCACCACCATCACCGTGTTCACCCTGGCCCTCACGTTCACGGAACAGTCCCCGTTTCTCAGTATCATGTTTGAAGTCACGTCCGCTATGGGCATCGTTGGGATGTCCCTCGGGGATGGAGCCGGACGGAGCCTGTCCGCTCTGCTCACCGATTTTGGCAAGGTGGTGATTATCGTCTCCATGCTCCTGGGTCGTTTCGGCCCGCTCCTGCTTGGCCTGTTTGCCATCCACACCACAACCCCGCCCCGGTCCCGGTTTCCGGAATCCCGGATCATGATTGGCTGATGATGTTCGCCGGACTCCTGCTATCGCGACCGTCTCTGAAGAACCAGGACAAAAATCATGAGGGTGGGCAACGGGGCAATCAGAAACGGTGCCCACCAGACCCACAGGCTTTTCCCGCGGACGCGCGCCTGATCAAACATCCAGACCCCAATCCACACCAGCAGCAGGACATAGTTGACCACCAACCAGTACGTGATGCGCGTGGGAAGCATACTGCGACTCCCGCCTTCCCCCGCGATCCAGAACACAAGCTGCAACACGCTGAACACCACCAGTAATGTGATGACAATCCGATGACTCCATACATACACGATTCACCACCTTGTTTGTGTGAGGAAGACAGATCGCTCGCCCCGTTGTTCTCATGGAACGGGGAATCGGAGCCTCTCGTACGTTGGCAACCCAGTGGAAGCTGCCAGGATAATCTTGAGGTCGGCAAAAATCGAGTACCCGCGGCGAGCTGGCTCAGAGGCCCTTGTTCCCCTGCATAGAAGTCCCCGGGCAGAGGCCAATGAGGATTTCTCGCATCAATATGACAACTCGTGTCGGGAAAATTTTTCCTCCATCCGGCGTAACCTGTTGATGAACGTCACATTCCTTCTTGACGATCTGTGGATTGTCCTCAAAAATGCCTTACTTCACAATACCTTGCGTTATGCCCAAGCCATCTACAGGTATCCACAACGATGAGAACACAAGCACTATATTTAGTTTGACAATTACCGTTCCCCGCTATAGATTGTGCACACGCCGAAATCAGGGTGGGGTTTTGCCCCGAGTGTTTTGACAGCTGACTTTCCCCTCTAACATCTAACGGAATCACACCAAGCATGAAAATTGACCGTCGGTTCACAGTGGCTGGTCAAAGCCCTTACGAGAACATTCCGTTTTCCACCAGGTCTTCAGAAATCAGAAATCCGGACGGCTCCGTGGTTTTCCAGCTTGGTGACATTCAGGCCCCCCGGCAATGGTCCCAACTGGCCGTGGACATTCTGGCACAAAAGTACTTCCGCAAAGCCGAGGTCCCGCAGTGCGATGCCAATGAGAAGCCCGTCACCGATGATCAGGGCCACCCGGTGACAGGCGGAGAACGGGATGCCCGGCAAGTGTTTCATCGTTTGGCCGAATGCTGGACCAAATGGGGCAAGGCGTATGGGTATTTTGACAGCGAAGAGGATGCGCAGGCCTTTTACGATGAACTGTGCGTGATGCTGGCCAGACAAATGGCCGCCCCCAATTCTCCGCAATGGTTCAACACGGGCCTGCACGAAACCTATGGCATCAACGGGCCGGCGCAGGGACATTACTTTGTGGACCCGCACACCGGAAGACTCACCCGCTCCGGGAACGCCTACGAACGTCCCCAGGTGCATGCCTGTTTCATCCAGTCCGTCAATGACGATCTGGTGAATGATGGGGGAATCATGGATCTGTGGGTCCGCGAGGCCCGATTGTTCAAATACGGGTCGGGGACCGGCACCAATTTTTCCAAGCTCAGGGGAGAAGACGAGCCGCTGGCGGGTGGAGGGAAATCCTCCGGACTGATGTCCTTCCTCCGGATCGGTGACCGTGCCGCGGGGGCCATCAAGTCGGGCGGTACCACCCGACGGGCTGCCAAAATGGTCTGCCTGGATCTGGACCATCCCGATATTGAAGAATTCGTCAACTGGAAGGTCACGGAAGAACAAAAGGTCGCCGCGATGGTCACGGGGTCCCGCATCTGTGCCCGGCAGTTGAACGTCGTCCTGCAAGCCTGTCACCACCATCCCGGGACCGTGGAAACGGATCCCGAACGCAACCCGGCACTCAAAGAGGCCCTGCGCTCGGCGCGCCAGTCGGAGGTGCCCGAGGCCTATATTCAACGGATCTTTGCTTATGCACAGGAAGGCTACACGCATTTTGTGTTCCATGAATATGACACGAACTGGAACAGCAAAGCCTATCAAACGGTTTCCGGGCAGAACTCCAACAACAGCATTCGTATCCCCAATGAATTTTTTGACGCAGTCCACCGGAATGGCGAGTGGCGTCTTACCCGTCGGACGGACGGCACCGTGACGAAAACCCTGAGCGCCAAAGCCCTCTGGGATCAAATCTGCTGGGCAGCCTGGGTCTGCGCCGACCCGGGCATTCAATACGATACCACGATCAATGAATGGCACACATGCCCGGAAGATGGATGGATTCACGCGTCCAATCCCTGCAGCGAATATATGTTCCTGGATGATACCGCCTGTAACCTGGCATCGCTGAATCTGGGCGCCTTTCTCACCCCGGATGATGACTTTGACATCGAAGCCTATCAACACGCCATCAGACTCTGGACCATCGTGCTGGAAATCAGCGTGCTCATGGCCGGGTTTCCGAGCAAGCCGATCGCCGAGAACAGTTTTACATTTCGGACCCTGGGGCTCGGGTATGCCAACCTCGGGTCGCTCCTTATGCGGCTGGGGATTCCCTATGATTCGCCTCGGGCGTTGGCCATCTGTGGCGCCCTCACCGCGATCCTGACCGGCGAAGCCTATGCCACCTCTGCGGAAATGGCGGCGGAACTTGGCCCGTTCCCCGGGTTTGCCAAAAACCGTGACGCGATGTTGCGGGTCATGCGCAACCACCGACGGGCCGCGTACAACACCCCGGTTGAGGAATATGAAGGCCTGACGATTCCGCCACGAGGCATTGATCCGGATGACACACCACCTGCACTGTTGCATGCCGCGCGAGCCACCTGGGATCGTGCTCTCGCCTTGGGCGAGGCCCATGGATTCAGAAATGCTCAGGCCACGGTGATTGCCCCCACGGGCACCATCGGGTTGGTCATGGATTGTGATACCACGGGCATCGAACCCGACTTTGCGCTGGTCAAATTCAAGAAACTGGCCGGCGGGGGGTACTTCAAAATTATCAACCAGAGCCTGCCGCCGGCGTTGAAGAAACTGGAGTATACCCAGGATCAGATCCATGACATCATCACATATGCCACGGGGACCCGCACGCTGAAACAGGCTCCATTCCTGAATCATGACACGTTGCGCGCCAAAGGCTTGACCCCGACCGTGCTGGAGCGACTGGAAGCATGTCTGGACGGGGTGTTTGAAATTCAATTCGCGTTTAACAAATGGATTCTGGGCGAAGCCTTTTGTCAAGACGTGCTTGGGTTTTCCCACGCGCAGCTCGATGATCCGCACTTCAACATGCTCACGGCCCTGGGGTTTGCCCAAGAAGAAATTCGCGCTGCGAATGCGTTTTGCTGCGGAACCATGACGGTGGAAGGCGCGCCGCATCTGAAAGAGGAGCATCTGTCGATTTTCGACTGCGCCAATCGGTGCGGGCGCATCGGGCAACGCTGTCTGTCGACGCAGGCGCATATTCTGATGATGGCCGCGGCGCAACCCTTTATCAGCGGTGCCATCAGCAAGACCATCAACATGCCCGCGGCGGCTACCATTGGGGATGTGCGGCAGGCCTACACCCTGAGCTGGCGGTCCATGCTCAAAGCCGTGGCCCTGTATCGGGACGGCTCCAAACTCAGCCAGCCATTGAACGTCTCTGTTGAGCCGACGGGCCACGCCGGGCACCACGACGAGGTCATGCAGACGGCGCACCGCGTGGCGGAGCGGGTGCTGGTCCGGTATCTGGCCAAGCGCCGACCGCTTCCCTCACGACGAGGCGGCTATACGCAAAAGGCCACGATTGGCGGTCACAAACTTTACCTGCGCACCGGGGAATACGAGGACGGCACGCTGGGGGAAATTTTTCTGGACATGCACAAAGAGGGGGCGGCGTTTCGCAGCCTCATGAACTGTTTTGCCATTGCCATTTCGCTGGGTCTCCAGCATGGCGTCCCGCTGGAAGAATTTGTCGAGGCGTTCCTGTTCACCCGCTTTGAGCCGAATGGCCCCGTCACCCTCAATGACCATATCAAGATGTCCACCTCCATCATTGACTATATCTTCCGTGAGCTGGCCATTGCCTATCTCGGACAGAAAGAACTCGCGCAGGTAAACCCGGATGACCTCCGCGGGGATTCCGTCGCACAGGACCCTGAATGTACGGACGATGAACCCACCGATCCCAGCACCATCACCACAACCCACATTGATCCCGGGTTGTTCCCCGCCCAACAGAATATCGCCAACAGCGGCACGGCCGGGCATGACCGGGGTAACGGGATCATCTCACACGGACTTGAGATGAAGCAGGAGGTCCCCGCCACCACGGAGATAGCGATCGCGTATCAAAAGGGGTTTGAGGGGGACCCCTGCCCCAGCTGCAAACAGTTCAAACTGGTCCGAAACGGGCTGTGCCTGGTGTGCTGCTACTGCGGGGAGACGACGGGGTGTTCGTAAAATGAGACGGCATCATATGAACAGCATTGCCACGACCACCCTTGACACAACGGCAGCCAATGGAATGACGAGCAATATACTCCAGTCTCCAGTGTCTCCCATTGACCAATGGACAAATACCATCCACACAGGGGACGCATTAGCAACGATGAAGAAAATGCCGGCTGAAAGTGTGGGGTCATCCTGACATCGCCGCTGTATAACATGCGTAACAGGTGGCGGGTTGTTACGAGGTGGTGGAGGTTTCAGTAAAGGCCGAAAAATCCAGATGGGCTATGACAGCTGTGAAGACAATATGCCGCATGAAGAGTATATGCACAATGGCAAAGGCAATGCCTGGAAGAAATGATGCGTGTCTTAACGCCATCCTGGCAGGCTCAAAAGAGGATCTCCAGCAGGCAAGAGATTGGAGTCTCTTCTAAGTTGCAAATTTTGGCAAAGTTTTGACTTCGCGAGCATTGCAAAAAGCCGCTGGCGGCGCGGTTGATTAAGGGTAGCTGATCGAAACACATTTCCCATCATGCGAGCGGTGATTTCTGCGCAATCACCCGTCGGGTCTTATAACCAGCCTCGACGACACCTTTCAGCATCTTTCGTGCAGGCTTCATCATTTTTTCACATCCGTCATCGCGCACCGGAACCCGATGGTCAAATCATTCGCATCAATGGGGAAATTCGGCTCGGCGCTTCGCCGTGCGGTCACTTCCAGCCATTTCGGGGGATCCTCCCATGACCCGCCCCGATAGACTTTTCGCAATCCCTCGGCAGGGCCAGTCGGGTTGCGTTTCGCACTCTTTTCGTAAGACGTCCGATCGTACCAGTCCGCCACCCATTCCGACGCATTTCCCGCCATGTGATAGAGACCGTAGGGGCTTTTTGTCCCTTGCGTTAATCCATGACGTATACTCATTCCCGACACACCGCTCGTCACGGACGCCAACGTCACCTCGTAGCTGACCCACCCGGTTGTGCCAAGATTGTAACGTGCGATATCAACAAACGGTTGCATATGCCCCCAGGGATACCTGCGGCCATCATCCCCTCGAGCCGCCTTCTCCCATTCGGCTTCAGTCGGCAGTCGCTTGTCTGCCCATGCACAATAGGCTTTCGCACTGTCCCACGCCATGCCGACGGCGGGATGATCTTTCGCTTTCTCCGTGGCCGCGTAATCATCCCACAAGGGCGGCAGATCATGCCTGGTCTCATCGAGAAATTTCTGATACCGCTCCATCGTCACTTCAAACTGATCAATATAATAACTGTCCAGCCAGACCGTATGTTCGGGGCGTTGATTCCGCGCCCCGTCATTGTCCCCCATCAGAAATTCCCCTTCGGGGATCCTGATCATCGGTGCTCCGTCTTGGCCTTCAATCATGTCAAACTTGGATTCGATCGGTGGTTCGGATGACTCATACGTCCACTCAGCCGCCACCGGTTGCCAGCCAGGAGCCACTCCCACTATTCCCCACAGTACTCCAAGACCAAGGGCCAACCACCGTGCACGCACTTTTTCCCGAAGCATGATTTTCCTCCTTCCACCACGTCCATTACATTGCGCCCTACCGTGAACGTCCAGGTCACAGTCATCCGGCATTGTACAAAGCGAGGTCGGATATCACAACGGGGAGAGAGGGGTGTGACTGATCCTGTACCGAAGATGTGGCCGAATCACACGGCTTGACACACAAGAGCCGCTGAACCCACGGTTCAGCGGCTTTTGTATGATGGTGTCCCCAACGGGATTTGAACCCGTGTTGCCGGCTTGAAAGGCCGGCGTCCTGGGCCAGGCTAGACGATGGGGACAAAAGCGGTGTTCGGAAAAGGGGAAGGGACGATGGTAACAAAGAGGACAGACCGAGTCAAACGTCACACGGGCATGGTTCGCTCATCCTGCTTTACACACGGCCAACGCTCTACCGAGAGACACACCGCCCTCAGGCAGCCATGGAGTTGGACACACCTCTCCGTGAAACCATACGCCCCGGCACGCCCGGAAACACAGCGGGGGAAAGGGTATGGGTGTGGGTCGATAAGCCGGATTCTGTTCCATGCTGACTGAGCAACATGGTGGCAGCCATGTCTCTACAGCGTATGTTACCACACGCCTCCAGCGACCTACCCGAGAACCTTGGTCGGGCCAACCTCTCCCGAACACCACCGAATCAGCTTCACAAGGAGGCTTGCAACACGGAAGCCGATCAGGCCGTTCGGAGCGTCCTCCTATTTGGTCTTGCTCCGGGTGATGCTTACCCTGCCATCCATGTCACCATGGATGCGGTGGGCTCTTACCCCACCTTTTCACCCTTACCCCGGGAACCCATTCACGGTTGAACAGCGTATCCCGTGGCGGTTTGTTTTCTGTGGCGCTCATGTCGGATCACTCCGCCTGGGCGTTACCCAGCACCCTGCCCTCTGGAGTCCGGACTTTCCTCTCACCGGGAAGCCTCAAGCCCGGCGAGCGGCCACCTGACCCACACCTTTCATACCCGTAACATGGTACGCTCCCCCCCTCTCTGACGCAAGAGACAGCACGAAAACAGAAAAAACGCTGTGGGGAAACGGTTGGAAGATTGCCACGTCCACGTGGGCCTGTACGCCCTTCAGGACTTCCCGGGCACGCCGGGTTATGGTGTACTCAGGGATTCGGTTGCTTCGTGGAGAGCTTCTTCTGCATACAAAATGCGATGGCAGTAGGGACAGGTCAGCAGTTGATCGGATCGCCTCACACTTGCGACTAATTGCGGAGGAATTTGTAATTGACATCCCAGGCAGGTGCCCCCGCGAACCTGGGCAACCACAACAAGCTTCAGCGAAGATTTGAGTGCGGAGTAACGATGATAGACTCGCTTGTCCAATGTGCCCACAAGGGTTTGCTTTTGTTGCTCGACTGTCGCAATCTCGTCTGTCAGTCTCGCGCCACGAGACTCAAGTTCAACCTTTTCTTTCTCCATATCCCGGGTCGAGGCCTGCAACCGTGTCTGGACTTCTTCCTGTTCTTTCAAGATGGTTTCGTCACGCTCCATGCACTGGAGGATTTTGTCCTCAAGTTTATCTTTTTCCTTCCTGGCCTGTTCAATTTCAAATAAATGGGCTTGATACTCTTTATTCGTTTTCAACTCGCTGAGTCGTTCCTGTTTTTTTTTGAGATGACTTTCATGATCGCTTAAGTCCTGTTCACTCCGGCGCCGATCGGACGCCACCGTCTTCCTCGACCTCTGAAGCTCTTCCAGCCGTTTCTGATCCTGGTCAATCGGTGCCTGCATCTCGCGAAGGCGCTGGGGAATCTGTTGTTGCTGTTGTTCAAGATCGTGTAACTTGAGGTCAAGCTGCTGGAGCTGCACCAAGCGAGAAAGTTGCAAATTCAAGAAGACCTCCCAATGTCTACAACGATGAGGCGGGACAGCTGAACGGCCATTCTACCGCATCTGATACACAATAGCAAAAGTGGTGGGCCCACCAGGACTTGAACCTGGGACCAACTGATTATGAGTCAGCCGCTCTAACCAACTGAGCTATGGGCCCTGATCGCACGTTGGACACCAGCCGCCTCTCCCGTTCCGCAACGTACCCACTGGCATCACGGATGGACCAGCACGTGGCCTGATCCGTGTTTCAGAACATGACTGCGGCCGGTTGCCCTGCTCCGGACGTCACAAACGAGGTCGCACGCGAGTCCGGCTCAACCTCCGGGATGGCTGGCCAGGATCGTCTCCCCCTACAAATGAGGATCATGCCGCCCCATGTTGCTCCCCTGCACGAACACTTGGAATGTCTTCCGTGCCCTGAAGACAAGCATGGTTACCGCATGGGCCTTCCTTATCGCGGAGCACTGGTGGTGGAACCAGACAAACCGGCTTTTTCCCCACGCAACACTTCTATTCGGGAATTCAGGCGGCTCACGTCATCGGTTCGGCGTTCGCGCTCGGCGATGCGAAGCTGTCCAATCAGTTCATCCAGGCGGATTCTCAAATGTCTTCGCTCCAACGCTCTCAGACAACCCTGAATATACTCATCCTGATCATCAAAATCCTTTTGGGACGCGATCAGTTCTGCAACCACATCACGGCAGTGATCATCCGTGTTGGTGTCATCGATCAATCCCTGGACATCGAGACGGCCCTCGGCATTAAGACGGTGCAAGCCTGTCTCCACAAGACGACGATACAGGGGAGACTGAAACGCTTCCGGCCGTAGAGCACTGAAATGCTCCGGGCGCAATTTGTCCTGAACCATCAACCAGACGCATTCACGTTCCTCACGAAATTCTTTCTGGTCGTGGTGCCGAATCCGGGAAGGAGAAGCTGACGCCTCAGACTGGCGAGGGGACACGACGCTCCGTTGACGCCCGACCAATGTCGGATAGCGGTCGAGAAGCAGCTGCGGTCTGACACCAAGTCGGTCAGCAATGCGCTGGACCTGCTCGCTCTTTTCAACGGGATTTGAGCCTTTGGCGACGATGCTGAGCACGGCATCAACGCGCCGGGTCCGTGCCTCAACCGTTTCGTGGGTCGCACCATCCAGACTTTGCGTCACGGCAAACTCCAGTAACGTCGGGGCCTGGTCCCGCAATGCCAGAATCCCTTCCGCCCCACGGGCACGCACATACGAATCCGGATCATGTCCCGAAGGCATCACCACGACCGTGACCGCGATCCCGCTATCGCGAAACACATCCAGCGCGCGTAACGCCGCATTGATTCCCGCCACATCACCGTCAAAGGTCAGCACAACCTTGTCGACAAAACGGCGAAGCAGGCTGACATGATCGCGGGTGAGCGCGGTCCCCAACGGCGCGGTCACCTGAGGAATGCCAGCCTGCGACAGGGCCAACACGTCAAAGTATCCCTCGACGAGAAACAGGGAGTCGAGCTGACGGCTTGCCGCGCGTGCCTTGTGCAATCCATATAAGCAACGCCCCTTGTGAAAGAGCGGCGTGTCCGGGGAATTGAGATATTTGGGGGTGCCGTCTTCGAGCACGCGGCCGCCGAATGCCACCACGGTTGCTCGAAGGTCAGCAATGGGAATCATGACCCGTCCCCGAAAACGATCATAATGCCGGTCGGCTTTCGAGATGCCCTGCGTCTCTTTGGACACCACAAGGCCGGAAGCCTCCAGATCGGGGAGGGAGGCCCCCTGACCGATCAAATAGCGCGCGAGACCATCCCACGCAGGCGGGGCGTACCCCAGACCAAATTCCTGCACGATATCCGGGCCAAAACCACGACCTGCAAGATAGGCCATGGCCTGTTTGCCTTTCTCTGAATCGTGAAGATTGCGTTGAAACCATGCCTGAGCCAGGGCATGCAGGTGTTCCAACCGTTTTCGCTGACCTGATTGAGATGGTGAAGCCCATCGTGACGGCCGTTGCGGAAGCGTGACCCTCCCCTGCTCGGCCAGCTCACCGACTGCCTCGAGGAACCCCAACCCTTCCTTACGCATCAGGAAGGTAAAGACATCGCCACCCACACCACACCCGAAACAGTAAAACATCTGTCGCGTCGAGGTGACGGTAAAGGACGGCGTTTTTTCTTCGTGGAAAGGACACAGACCGCAATGGTTCTGACCAACCTTCGACAACGTGACGTAGCGTGACACCACGTCCACAATGTCAATGGCGTCGCGGATCTGTTGAAGGGTCGCAGGAGGGATTCCAGCTCGAACTACTGCCAAGGCTTGCCTCCGAAGCCTTTGTCCTGACTACGTCTGCAAGAGCTACAAACGACACAACCTACTGTAAAACAACGCGTTTTCCACCGTACCAGGGAAACACCATCAAGTCAACCAGAGAGCAACCTGCACAGAGGTTCACCGGGAACGTTCTTGTGACGGCTTCTCCCTGATGCCTGAATGTCCAAACCGTTTGCCAAGTTCCCGCTGCACAGACGTCATGGGAATGTCACAATGGCCCAGTGCCACAATGGTATGAAAGAGCAAATCCGCCACTTCATGGATAATCTCTTCCCGATTTTCGTTCTTCACCGCCAGCGCGACTTCGCCGGCTTCTTCCACGACCTTTTTGAGAATCCGGTCGGGACCGCCCTGCATCAGCGATGACACATATGAACGATCCTGCGGATGATGTTTGCGCTGGAGGGCGACAGCATACAGTTGATCAACAATGCCTCCATTGGCCTCTTCGCCATCCTGACATGTGACAATCCTGCGGCTCGTCACTTCCGTCCAGAAACACGTTCGCGCCTCCGTATGACACGTGGGCCCCACGGGCTCGGCCTTGACCAGCAGCGTGTCCCCGTCACAATCAAGAAACAGGCGCCGACAGCGCAGCGTATGACCGGAGGTCTCCCCTTTTTTCCAGAGCTGCCGGCGTGAACGGCTCCAGAAATGCACCTCGCCGGTTTGCAGCGTCCGGTCGAGTGACTCCTGCGTCATATAGCCCACCATCAACACTGCCCCGTCGCGCCAGTCCTGAACAACCGCCGGTATCAGTCCGTGTTCATCAAACCGCAGGGTCACAGTGGCCGGCCTCTCATCTGTTGTGCCACGGGAGACAGCGTCCCGTTCAGGTGTCATGGTCATGCACAATCCTCACGGGAAGCCCTCGATCCTTGAGATAGATTTTCGCTTCGCCGACGCTGTACGTACGATCATGAAACATGGACGCCACGAGCACAGCGTCAGCCTTCCCCGTTCCCAGGGCCTCATAGAGATGCATCAGGGTGCCGGCCCCGCCGGATGCAATCACCGGAATGGAGACGGCTTCGGATACCGCCCTGGTCAACGGGAGATCGTAGCCATTCCGCACGCCGTCCTGGTCCATGGAAGTCAACAGAATTTCACCGGCGCCCTTTTCTTCCACCCGGCGTGCCCAGTCAATGGCATCATCCCCGGCGGGTATTCGACCCCCGTGAGTGAACAGTTCCCATCGCACAGGTTCCCCCGCATGATCGGCGTGACGGGATCCAACCCGTTTCGCATCAATCGCTACCACGATACATTGAGACCCAAAGCGACGCGCGGCATCCGTCACGAAGTCAGGGTTGTTGACAGCGGCAGTATTGATGCTCACCTTATCCGCCCCAGCGTTCAGTAACTGCCGAACGTCCTCGAGTGTCCGAATCCCGCCGCCGACCGTCAGCGGCATAAACACCTGCTCGGCCGTCCGTGACACAATGCCCAGCAACGTGCCGCGATTTTCATGGGAGGCCGTGATATCCAGGAAACACAGTTCATCGGCCCCGGCGTCATCATACCTCCGCGCGATCTCGACAGGATCACCGGCATCACGAAGATTCACAAACCCGACGCCTTTGACAACACGGCCATCCTTCACGTCCAGACAGGGAATGATGCGTTTGGTCAACATCGTGCGCGCGCACCTCAGGCACCAGCCTCAGCCAGTGCCGACGGAAGATCCATAGTCCCTTCGTAGAGCGCCTTGCCGACAATGACGCCGCTGATCCTGCAATCCAGCTGTTTAATCGCGCGAATATCCTCCACCCGTGTGATCCCGCCGGAAGCAATCAGGGGAACGGGACAGGCCTCCGCCGCATGTCGCAGTGCTGCAACATCCGGGCCCTCCAGCATGCCATCCCGGCTGATCTCCGTCATAATGACCCCGGCAACGGGACAGGTCCTCAAGGATGCCCACACCTGACCTGGTGTGGCATCGGAAAGATCAGTCCATCCACGCAATGCAACGTGTCCCCGTTTGACATCCACTCCCACGAAAATTTTATCGGGAAAGCGCTCACATGCCTCGGCCAACAACGACGGATCTTCCAGTGCTGCCGTTCCCAACACCACCCGCTCGATTCCCCGGGAGACATACGCCTGGACGGAGTCCAACGAGCGGATGCCCCCGCCCACCTGAATCGGGATGGACACGGCCCGGGCCATCACGCATACGAGATCCATATGACGGGGGGCGCCGTTGACCGCGCCGTCAAGATCAACGACGTGCAACCGCGGAGCACCCAGGGCTTCCCATTGCCGGGCCACAGCCGTTGGGTCACGTGAATACATCGTCTCCCGTGTCATGTCGCCCTGTCGGAGACGCACGCACCGCCCATCTTTCAAGTCGATTGCCGGAATGACCATCATCGGGGAACAACCTGGTATCCTGGTTGTGACAGACAGGGGTTAGCAGGGTTAACACGGACACGTGGACGGAAATCACCCCGTCGAAGATCGCGCGAGGGCAGGAAATGACGAATGCTCGTTACTCCTTTCCCAATGGCAGGCGCTGCAGCACATTCACGACTCCATCGCGCGCGAGCTCTTCAGCAGTGACCATCACACCGCCCCGTGTGAAGAACCCCTCGATATCCTGCGTCAATGGTTTCTGCTCTTCGAAATACTTTCCCACCCACAACACGCTGCCGTCCCGAACGTCATGCAACTGCAGTTCAAACCCGACGGCAGCCGGAATGGCGGCGAACGGCGGACCTTCCCGCTCATGATACACATGAACCACGCCCTCCAGGACAGTCTCCACTGCCGGCTGCTGTTCCGGGGACTGCACGTGATACTCCCCTGCTCTCTCGCCTTCCTGTGGATCATACGGCACGGCATCGGTCAACCAGACCTGAATGTGGGAACGCCCTGACAACCGGGAATACACCATGCGCCGGATCGCCTCGGGAACGAGTGCCGGGATGGACACGGACGTCACACGTGCGCGGTCGGAACCTGACAGCACGTCACCTCCCAACGATCGGGGAATCCCTGTACTGTCCTGATACGGTGGCGTGAATCCGAATCCTTTCACGGCGCGCTGACTCTCTTCGAACGCCCGAAACGGCGCAATCGCCACTTTGGTAATGGCATGAGGAGCAAATTTCGGATGCGACCGAACGGTGACGGTGTCCGGAGCACATGCCACACCGCCCGCGCACAGTAGGAGCGAGCTGAGTGCAACCAGCGAACGCCTGTGTGGCCGGCTCGCGGAGCCACCTGTGTCGGAGAACGCTCTCACGACCAGTCTCCGAAATTCTTGAGCAGATGGAGCCCGACTTTCTGACTTTTTTCAGGATGAAACTGGCACGCGAAGACCTTGTCTTTGGCCACACTCGACACGAAAGGAAACCCATAAGGCGTCTCAGTGCAGATCGCATCCGCCTCCGCGGGTTCCACATAGTAGGAATGGACGAAATACACATGGGCCTCGGACGCGATGCCTCTGAAGAGCGGCATGGGCTGCTTGACCCGAATCGTGTTCCACCCCATATGAGGAATCTTCAGCGACGGCCCTGCCCCCGGTGGGAATCGTTTGACCGTCCCCGGGAAAATATCCAACCCACGGTGAACGCCAAACTCCTCGCTTTCCGAAAAAAGAACCTGCAACCCCAGGCAAATCCCCAAAAACGGCTTGCCCTGTGCAATGGTCCGCTGAATCGGATCAACCAGCCCAAACCGGTGGAGGTTGTTCACGCATTCCCCAAACGCTCCCACCCCCGGCAGCACCACATGGGTGGCCCGATCAATCATGCGCAGGTCCCGCGTGACCACGGCGTGATGCCCGACCGTTTCAAATCCCTGCTGGACGCTTCGCAGATTCCCCAGCTCACAATCAAGAATGGCGATCATGCCTCTCTTCGCCGGCCAGTGGCGGCGATCCTCATTACGCGAGGGATCCCTTCGTGGACGGGATGCCCGTCACCCGTTCGTCCCGACGAGTGGCCTGATCCAGGGCTTTGGCAAATGCCTTAAACACGGCCTCAAGCATATGGTGAGCATTGCGTCCGTACCGAACATTGATATGCAGATTCAATCCGCCATGATGCACCAGCGCTTGAAAAAAATCTTCAAACAGGCCGAGATCAAATCCTTTCACGTCCCGATGTTGCAACGCGACGTTATAGACAAGAAACGGCCGTCCGCTCAAATCAACGACGACTTCGGCCAGCGCTTCGTCAAGGGGCACGGCAGCCCATCCAAACCGCCCAATCCCCGCTTTGTCCCCCAGTGAGTCGTTGAGGGCCATCCCCAACACAATGCCGATGTCTTCCACCGTATGATGATCGTCAATATGAGTATCGCCTCTGGCATCGACCACCAGATCAAAACAGCCATGTCGCGCAAAGGCGTCCAGCATGTGATTCACAAACGGAACCGGGGTGGCAATCCGCCGCTGACCCGTCCCGTCCAGATTCCATTGCACCTGAATGGAGGTCTCAGAGGTCGACCGATCGACGTCTGACCGCCGTGGTTGTCGGGAGGGTGGGGTGGCAACGGTCATAACATCCGACTTTCCATGGAACGGATATGCCCCTGCAATCCCTCCATGCCAGCCAACCGTGTGACATAGGGTGTCACAGCCCGGAGTTGCGCCTTGTTGTACGCCACGATATTCGCGCGTTTCACATAATCGTCCACGGACAAGGCCGAAAAAAACCTCGCGGATCCTCCGGTTGGCAACACGTGATTGGGACCGGCCACGTAATCCGCTACGGCTGGTGGCGTCTGGCTCCCCATGAAAATCGCGCCGGCATGCCGTATCCGTTTCACATAATCAAACGGCCTGGGTAACAGGATTTCCAAATGTTCGGGCGCGATGGCATTCGCCACGTCAAAGGCTTCCCGCAGATTCGACACGACGAAAATAACCGCATGACGGCCCACGGAACGTGTCGCAATGTGCCGACGAGTCAGCTGGGACAATTGCGCGCGAATCTCCCGTTCAACCTTCCTGGCCAGTGACGCCGAGGGCGTCACCAGATAGACACGCGCTTCCTGATCGTGTTCCGCCTCGCACAGCAGATCGGCGGCGCAATGGGCCGGATTGGCGGAGGCATCGGCGATCACCAGCAGTTCACTCGGGCCCGCGATCATGTCAATGTCAACGGTCCCGTACACCATGCGTTTGGCCGCCGCCACATACATATTGCCCGGGCCCACGATTTTATCCGCCCGGGGAATCCGCTCGGTGCCATACGCCAGGGCCCCGATCGCATGGACACCGCCAATCCGGTACACTTCATCCACACCGGCAATATCCGCCGCCGCCAGCAGACAGGGATCCACGTTGCCCGACGTCGTCGGACTGCACATGACCACCCGTCTCACGCCGGCGACTTTCGCGGGGATCGCGTTCATCAACACCGTGGAAGGATACAACGCTGTCCCGCCCGGCACATACACACCCACGACCTCTAACGGTGTAATGAGCTGACCAAGGGCCACGCCCCGATCGTGGATCACCCAGGTTGCCACTCGCTGTTTGCGGTGAAACGCGCGAATGCGGCGAGCGGCAAAGTTCAAGGCCTGCATATCCTTGCGTGGCACGCGTGCACAGGCCCGTCGAATTTCCTGCGAGGACACGCGAAACTTCTGCGGTGACAGAGACAACCCGTCGAATTTTCTGACGTATCGGACGATCGCGGCATCGCCGTTTCGTGCCACGTCGCTCACGATACGTTTCACGGCACCTTCGATCCGGGCATGCTGACGAGCCGCCCGATTGCAGACGTCCGCCAGCACCTTCGGATAGCGTGCCTCGTGCGAAAAGATAATGTTCATGAGACGTCCTGGTGTCCCGCGACCGCGGGACGACTTGCGCGGAGCCGATTGATCATCGTGGCAATCATCTGATGTTTCATTTTCAAACTGGAGCGATTCACAATCAAACGCGCGGTGGATTCGGCAATGCGTTCTGTTTCCCGGAGATGATGGGCTTTCAGCGTCCGCCCGGTCGAGACCAGATCCACGATCCGGTCCGCCAGTCCCACCAGCGGAGCCAATTCGATTGACCCGTAGAGCTTGATAATCTCAACCGGCGTCCCCCGCTGATTAAAGTACCGTTCCGTGATGTTGGGATACTTTGTGGCGACCCGAAGTTTTGACGACAACCGCGTCCGGGGATTCGGCCCGTCAACCGCCGCCACGCAAATCCGGCACCACCCGATTCGCAGATCCAGAGGTTCATACACGTCCAGTTGTTGCTCCAGCAACGAATCTTTGCCCGCCACACCCACGTCGGCCGCGCCATATTCCACGTACGTGGGCACGTCCGTCGCTCGGATCACCAGAAACGACACACCCGACTCCGGCACCTCCAACACCATCCTGCGATCATCAAACGACGGGGATGACGAGTTCGCATCAAGGTATCCCGCCTTCCGAAACAGGGTCAACGTCGGCTCCAGGAGTTTCCCCTTCGACAACGCAATGGTCACCAGGTCACTCATGAGGGAACATGCTCCCGACGGATAACGGCTCCCAGGCTCCGTAATTTCTCTTCGATGTGCTCGTAGCCTCGCTCCACATGATAGATTCTGGAAATCCGCGTGTCACCCGATGCCCCCAACCCGGCTAACACCAGCCCCGCGCCGGCGCGCAGATCCGACGCCATGACCGGAGCACCCGAGATTCGATCTGATCCTTTCACAATGGCACGGTGCCCATCAACCGTAATCGCCGCCCCCATGCGCCACAACTCAGGGATGTGAAGAAACCGTCCCTCAAACACCGACTCGGTAATCACGCTCGTGCCATCCGCCAGACACAGCAGAGCCATCACCGGTGCCTGCAGGTCCGTGGGAAATCCAGGGTAGGGCAACGTGTGAATGTCCAGGGCCCGCAACCGGCGCGGGGCCTTCACGGTGATCGAACACGCTGCCTCCGACACCTCCACCCCGCAATTCCGGAGCGTCGACAGTACAGCGTTCATATGGCCGGGCCTGCACCGGTTCACTTCGACCCGCCCGCCCGTCATCGCGCCAGCGAACAAATAGGTACCCGTTTCAACCCGATCGGGAATGGCCTCATGCTCTGCCCCGCGCAGCGACGGGACACCTTCAATGACCACGCGCCTGGACCCGGCACCGTGAATTCTGGCCCCGCGTTTCATCAGAAAATCAGCCAGATCGGTGATTTCCGGCTCACAGGCCGCATTGTCGAGCACGGTGGTGCCGTTCGCAAGGCAGGCAGCCATCAAGACATTTTCGGTGCCGGTTACCGTGGGAACCCGGAAAACGATGCGCTGCCCTTCCAACCGCGCAGCATGTGCACGTATACGTCCGTGCTGCAGCGAGACGGTGGCACCCAGCTTCCGCAGTCCGTCCACATGCAGGTCAACCGGCCTCTGACCAATGGCACACCCCCCCGGGAGGGACACCAACGCCTCCCCGAATCTCGCAAGCAACGGCCCCAGCACCAGGATGGAGGCGCGCATGACTTTGACCAGGTCGTACGGGGCCTCGACCGACCGGACCGTCGTCGCATCAACGATCACCCGTCCCGTTTCCCGTTTGACGGAAACGCCCAGCAAGCCGAGGAGCGTCAGCATGGTGGCCACATCTCTGACCTGCGGCAGGTTGGAGATTACGCACTCGCCCGCTCCCAACAGGGTCGCCGCCAGAACAGGGAGCACCGCGTTTTTGGCACCGGCGGCTGTGACGCACCCCTCCAGGCGTTGCCCTCCCGTCACAACCAGACGATCCATGCCTACTCCGTCCGCTCCAGACAGAGCACGCGCTCGATACCCGACTGATCCCGTCGAATGTGGTTGACAGACCATGCGGGCGCGCCATGCACCGTGCACCCGCTCACCTTGCGACAGATGTCCCCGGACTGGTTCGCGCCCATCTCCATGACCAGCAGCCCGCCCGGGCGCAACCATGTCGGGCTTTCGGCCAACAAACGGTCATAAAACTTCAGACCGTCCGGCCCACCATCAAGCGCGCGAAGAGGCTCAAAACACCGGACGTCCGGCGGCAGACCATCCAGGTCTCCCGATGGAATATAGGGTGGATTCGAGACAATCACGGACACCGTCCCCGCCACCCCGGACCCGGACAATGGCACCAGGCCATCGCCCTGAACGAACCGTATCCTGTGGTCAACGCCGTGGCGACGGGCATTGTCCCTGGCCAGGCGAAGAGCCGAAAGGCTGCAATCCGTGGCATAGACGGTGGAGCACGAATGCGCCAACGCCAGCGAGACGGCCAGACATCCTGAGCCTGTTCCCATATCGACCACAGGCCCGCCATCGTCCAGACCCGACGCGGCCACGACGGCCTCAACGATCAACTCGGTTTCTGGCCGGGGGATAAACACGCCGGGCCGGACAAGAAAATCCCGTCCCAGAAACATCTGCGTGCCCACAATATACTGCAGGGGCTCTCGTGACGCGCGGCGACGAAATACCGCCTCCGTCCGTTCCCAATCCTCAGGCGTCACCCGGCTGTGCGGGTCCACATACACGGCAAGACGCGGGCACCCCAGAGCCGCTTCCAGAAGCCAGAACGCTTCATGTCGGGCATTGCCCACCTCCGCATCCTTCAGCATGGTCACGCCACGCTGATAGGCAGACAGAAGGGTGAGGGATTCCGGGTGACGGGCATCGTCGAGCGGTACCGTCGTCATGGCTGCCCCCGCGTCCCGGACGTGATCCCGGCTCTGCAGTTTTCCGGCTCACGCACCACGTCCAACGCGTTGACGAGTTCTCGCAGTTCCCCGTCCAGGACCGCGTCCAGTTTATGCAGACTCAACCCGATCCGATGATCCGTGACGCGATTCTGCGGATAATTATAGGTGCGAATTTTCTCGCTTCGACTCCCCGCACCCACTTGAGAACGACGCTGTTCGGCAATGGAGGCGACCCGTTTTTCGCGTTCGGCATCCCCAATACGTGTGCGCAGGGTTCGCATGGCTTTTTCCCGATTCTTGATCTGTGACCGTTCATCCTGACACGTTACCACAAGGCCGGTGGGCAGATGGGTAATGCGAACGGCCGAGTAGGTGGTGTTGACGCTCTGGCCACCCGCACCCGAGGAACAAAACGTGTCAACGCGAAGATCCTTTGGATCAAGATGCACGTCGACATCTTCGACTTCCGGCATCACCGCCACAGTCGCCGTGGATGTGTGAATGCGTCCATTCGCTTCCGTCGTCGGGACACGCTGGACGCGGTGCACCCCGCTTTCATATCGAAAGGCCGCATAGGCCCCCGTGCCTTCCACCAGCGCAATGGCCTCCCGGATCCCCCCGACGCCGGTCTCGCTGGCATCAACGATCTGTGCACGCAATCCCCGTTTTTCCGCATAACGCAGATACATGCGCAACAACTCGCCGGCAAACAGGCCCGCTTCGTCGCCACCGGTTCCGGCTCGTATTTCGATGAACGAATTTCTGTCGTCCTCAGCGTTCCTGGGATGCAGAAGTATCTGCGCCTGCTGTTCCATGCGGGCACAGCGCTCCCGCAACAGGTCCGCCTCATCGGCAGCCAACGACCGGAATTCGGCATCCAGGTGCGGGTCATGGAGCAACCGCTCCGTGCTGGCGATATCCCGACGCACGGCCTGATAGTCGGCAAACAGCTGACTGACTTCTTCAATGTCAGCCCGTTCTTTGTTACGGGCAATCACCAGTGACGGCTGGCCGAGGATCGCGGGATCCGCCAGTTGACTTGTCAAATCGTCATAGCGACGCGCCACGGCTTCCCACTGGGCAAACCATCCCTCAAACTGGCTGTTTTCCATCTCGTCACTGGACATGGGACATGCCACTCCACACGCAGCACAGGGTGCCGGCAAGACATGAGATTCGCGAGGTCGGTGTTGACGGGGGTGGGCTAGGCTTTGGAGCCGGTTTTTTTGGCGTACTTTTTCCTGAACCGTTCCACTCGTCCTTCAGTATCAACGATTTTCTGCGTGCCGGTAAAGAAGGGATGACAGGCAGAACAGATATCCACCTTCAAATCGCCTGCGGCGGAACGAGTTTCAAATTTCACGCCACACGCGCAACTCACCGTTGCCCTGGCGTACTCAGGATGAATGCCTGCCTTCATGGTATGACGTCCCCCATCAGATGACCGGCCCGTTGACCGGGTTGCGCACGCCCTCCCTGTATCATGAACGACCGGAGAGTGGCAAAGAGGCTGGATGTTACCGATTCATTGACTGAAGAAATTCCTGGTTATTCTTAGTTCCGCTGACTTTATCCATGAGAAACTCCATGGCATCCATCGCCCCCAGGGGGCTCAGCACCTTGCGGAGTACCCACATTTTGTTCAGTCGGTCCCCGTCCACCAGCAGATCCTCCTTCCGCGTCCCTGACTGACTGATGTCAATGGCCGGGAAGACACGCTTGTCTGCCAACCGACGGTCCAGATGAATTTCCATATTCCCCGTGCCTTTAAACTCTTCAAAGATCACGTCATCCATGCGACTGCCCGTATCCACCAGTGTGGTCGCCACAATGGTGAGGCTCCCGCCATTTTCAATGTTGCGAGCCGATCCAAAAAACCGCTTGGGCCGTTGCAACGCGTTGGAATCCAACCCGCCGGATAACACCTTTCCACTCGGAGGCACGATGGTATTATAGGCCCGGGCCAACCTGGTGATACTGTCGAGCAGGATGACCACGTCACGTTTGCGCTCAACCAGCCGTTTCGCCTTTTCCATCACGATCTCCGCGACCTGCGCGTGTCGTTGTGGAGGTTCGTCGAACGTGGAACTGATGACCTCAGCCGTTTTGACCTGCCGCTGCCAGTCGGTGACTTCCTCCGGACGTTCGTCAATCAGCAGGACAATCAGCATGATCTCCGGATGATTGCACAGGATGGCCCGGGCCATGGCCTGGAGCAACATGGTTTTTCCCGTGCGTGGTGCGGCCACGATCAGCCCGCGTTGCCCCTTGCCCACAGGCGCGATCAGTTCGATCACCCGCGTGCAGTATTCCTCCGGATCGTATTCCAGGTTAATGCGTTCTTCCGGGTAGAGCGGTGTCAGGTTGTCGAATAAAATCTCCTCCTGCTGTGCTTCAGGGCCGTCGTAGTTGATGGTCTCAACTTTCAACAGGGCAAAATACCGTTCCCCGCCTTTGGGAGGACGAACCTGGCCGGAGACAATATCGCCCGTTCGAAGACCAAACCGACGGATTTGAGAAGGCGAGATATAAATATCATCGGGACCGGGTAAATAATTCGAATCCGGTGCACGCAGAAACCCAAAGCCATCGGACAGGGTTTCCAACACCCCTTCTCCAACAATAACACCGTTTTTCTCTGCCTGTCCCTGCAGGATGGCAAAGATCAATTCCTGCTTTTTGAGGTTCGAGGCTCCTTCAACGTTCAATGAGCGGGCCAGCTCGGCCAGTTCGCTAATGGACTGTCGTTTTAAGTCTGCGAGATGCATATCGTGAAACTCCTGCGGTGGGTAAAAGATGACAGGCAAGAAGGTGGAGGGTCCCTATCATGTTGTGAACATCAGTCTCCTGCACATATCCGCTGCAATGCCCTGCACGCCTTTCTCATGTTCGCTGTCGGCTCTCATGTCCCTGGTATGATCCGCACCGACAAACGACCATCTGTGCGAAGGCCAGCTGCTGTCCAATGACCGTTGACCCGTACCACGACACCAGGTCCCGGATACGGACGAGTGCACGGCACACAGTTTCCGTACACAACGTTTGGTGCAAGCAAGCCTCACGGTGGAAGGATGGACGGTCAGACAACCCGCCGCTTCGCAGTCAATGAAGGAAAACTACTCCCTGTTTGGATAGCATTGGATAGCAGCACGTTCAGTGTTCGGTTGTTTAAAAGTGGATTGACACTTCGTGGGCTTGAAAAATCACGCAGGCAGAAGATCCAGTAAGAGGGCCTGTCGCTGGGTTGTATAACATGAGTTCAACGATTGTCAATAGCCCATATGGGGAATTCTCTACCATGGTCCTCACACACTTGACAAAGACACCTGTGGCCATGCCCGACCGTTTGTGGTGGACAGCGACATGAGTTTGCCCCGTCACAGTCGTTTATGGTACACAGAGGGGGTGCATTCTCCTCTCATGGAAACCGGCTCATACTCGCTCTAACCATGGCTCAACACGAAGAATCGTTTTCTCATGACCGTCTGTTTTCGCTGGCCGAGGCGACGGCGCTGATCCCGCGTCTCGCGACGCACCTGACCAAAGCCAAAGAAGGAAGAACCATCCTGCTCCGCACCAGAGACGAAATCAAAAAAGCGAGTGCCAACGCACCCTATAACGGAGGCAGTTCCGAAGGCCCCCGTTACATTCAAGCCCTGGAAGAGATTTACGAAAGCCTCAACGGCATTCACGAAATGGGCGTGCTGGTCAAAGACCTGGAAACGGGACTGTGCGATTTCCCCTGTCTTCTGGAAGGCCGTGTGGTCTATCTGTGCTGGAAGCTCGGCGAAGACACCATCGGGTGGTGGCATGAAATCGAAGATGGCTACAACGGCCGGCAGGCACTCTCCAACGGAATGGCATAATCCACGCTGTTTCACCAGGATCGCCTCCCTGCCCCGCCCCCCGGCATAACGGCTGATTGCACGAGTGAGTGAATGTGTGGCCTGTGGCACGAACCGTTCAACGAACCGCTTGAGACAATCCCAGGACAATCTCCCACTCCCGTTCACGCACCGGTTGCACAGACAGGCGAGAGCCTTTTCGGAGCAGTTCCATCTCTTCCAGGCCGTTCACCGTTCGAAGCTGCTCCAACGGGAGCGGCTCGCGGAACGTCTTCCGCAAACGCACATCCACCATCACCCACCGCGGATTCTGCTTTGAACTCTTCTCGTCGAAATAGACACTGTGACGCCGCCAGGCAAAATGATCGGGATAGGCTGCCCGGACCACCTCAACCACGCCGACAATCGCCGGAGGATCGGCCTGGCTGTGGTAAAAAAACGCCAAATCCCCGACCGCCATGGCCTTCAGAAAATTGCGCGCCTGATAGTTTCTCACGCCTTCCCAGCACGTCGTCCTGTGGGGCGAACCTGCCAGATCGTCAATGGAAAACGTTGAGGGTTCCGATTTCAACAACCAGTAGGCTGGCATGGTCGATCCTCGCTCTCAAGACGTGGGGCGCCACAGACCGGGGCCACCATTCTACTTCTCCCGCTTCAACCGTTCAACACATTCCCAGACAAGCCGACAGGCACGCGGAACATTGTTTCCCCCTCCGGAGGGCGGGGAAGGTCAGCGTCAGAACCGTTGCACAGACGTGTCACCTGTTCATCAGCCACACCACGTCCAGCAGACACCAGGAGAGTCACTGATGGCCTCCATCCAGACTGTTGTTCTCGAACTCGTGCGCATGATGCCCGATGGCGCACTGCTCATCATTGGCGCCGCCTCGGCTCTGATGTTCGTGGGAACGCTGTTGCTGATTCCCCTGATCGTGATACGCCTGCCGACAGATTACTTTCTCCATACCGACGCACGCGTATGGATGAAGGGCTACCATCCGACTCTGCGCTACGTCGGCCTGGCCGCCAAAAACGCGGTTGGCCTCGTGTTTCTCGTGGCGGGGATCGCCATGCTTGTCCTTCCAGGGCAAGGATTACTCACCATGGTCATCGGCATTTCTCTCCTTGATTTTCCCGGCAAACGGCACATCGAGCACCGGTTGCTCACGAAACCTGCGGTCTTTCGCGCCATGAACGTCATTCGACAGAAATTCGGCAAGCCCGCGCTGGCATCGGTGGAATCCCCACGATGAAGCCATGGCGCATCATTGCGTGGATGCTGGTCTCCGTGCTGTGCGCCATCTCGTTCGGCTTCGTCACCGGCCTGTTGCACACCGGAGAACACGTCAATGGTCTCTGGCTGGTCACGGCAGCCGGCTGCTTTCATATCCTGGCCTATCGCTTTTACGGACGATTTCTGGCTCGTCGGGTCATGGAGCTGGATGACCAGCGACAGACCCCGGCCTTTCGAATCCGGGATAACACCAACTACTATCCCGCCAACAAATACGTGCTGTTTGGACACCATTTCGCCGCCATCGCCGGTGCAGGGCCGTTGCTGGGCCCCGTGCTGGCGGCGCAGTTCGGGTTTTTGCCGGGGTTGCTCTGGATTGTGATCGGAGCTGTGGTGGCCGGTGCCGTCCAGGACTTTATCATTCTTGTCGGATCCCTGCGCCGCAACGGACGCTCCCTGCCTGAAATTGCGCGGGCGGAGATTGGATGGATCACGGGAACGGCCACCGCCGTGGCCGTGTTTTTTATCGTCATTGTGGCATTGGCCGGCCTTGGACTGGCCGTGGTCAACGCGCTCGAGCACAATCCATGGGGCACGTTCACAATCGCCATGACCATCCCCATCGCGCTGTTGATGGGCTGGTATCAACACCACCTGCGCCCCGGGCAGGTAGGAGAAATGTCCCTCATCGGCCTTGTGCTGCTTGGGCTGGCCGTCGCGTTTGGCAAAACGGTGGCACAGTCAGAACTGGCAAGCTGGTTCACCCATGACCGCACCACGCTGGTGTGGCTGCTGGCCGGATACGGGTTTCTCGCGTCGGTGCTCCCCATGTGGGTGCTGCTGATTCCCAGGGATTATCTTTCGACGTTTATGAAACTCGGCGTGATTGGATTGCTGGCCATTGGCGTCGTCGTGCTCGCTCCCGACATTCACATGCCGAGAGTCACCAGATTCATTGCCGGCGGCGGGCCGATCATCCCCGGCCCCCTCTTTCCCTTTCTGTTTATCACCATCGCCTGTGGCGCCATCTCCGGATTTCATTCCCTCGTGTCATCTGGCACCACTCCAAAAATCATCGCGCGTGAATCGCAGGCACTGGTGGGCTACAGCGCCATGTTGCTGGAAAGTTTTGTCGGCGTGGTGGCACTGATCGCGGCATCCCTGCTTATCCCCGGCGATTATTTCGCCATCAATACGCGCCTGTCAGCAGATGCACTCGCGGCCATGGGGTTCCCTGTCACGAACATTGAGACACTCTCGCAACTCGTGGAAGTCGACGTGGCCGGTCGCCCGGGAGGCGCGGTGTCGCTGGCCGTAGGCATGGCCTGGATTATGTCTGCGCTGCCGGGGATGACCGGGCTGATGGCCTACTGGTACCAGTTCGCGCTGTTGTTCGAAGCCCTGTTTATCCTGACAACCATTGACGCGGGTACACGTGTGGCCCGATACGTGATGCAGGAAATGGGCGGACGCCTGTACGTGCCGTTGCGTGACATCAACTGGTGGCCTGGCGTCATCGGCTCCAGTGCATTCGTGGTTGGCGCATGGGGATGGCTCATCGGAACGGGAACGATTGCTACGGTCTGGCCCATGTTCGGGGCAGCCAACCAGTTACTGGGCACCGTGGCCTTATGTATCGGGACGACCCTGCTCATCAAAATGGGCAAAACCCGCTACCTCTGGGTGACAGCCATACCCATGGTGTTCGTGGGTATCATCACCCTGGCAGGCTGCCATGACCTGTGGTGGATCTTTGTGACCAACGCGCAAACCGCCACGGACTCCGCGACGTTCCTGACGATGGCGCTCGACGCGGCACTGGTGGGACTGGTGGCGGTGCTGGCCTGCATGGTGCTGATCGACAGTGCGAGACACTGGTACCGGTATCTCGTCCTGAAACAGCCCTGTACGACCACGGAAATTGTCGACGGTGAGACCACGGCGGACGGACATGACGATGGCGGGCTGCGGCTCCCGGCGGGCAAGTGTTGCTGACGCGATCGGCCTGCACAGGCGTGCGTGTCCATGCACGTGGTCCGCTTCTACGAATTCATGTCCATAATCCATGTCACAAGGAGACGACCCGATGGCAGAGACATCCTCGTTCGATATCACAGCAACGGTGGAGAAACAGGAAGTTAAAAATGCGGTCGAGCAAACCATGAAAGAACTCGGCCAACGCTTTGATTTCAAGGGTTCGCGCGCGACGGTCACGTTCAACGAAAAAGACAGCGTTCTGCAAGTCACGGCAGACGATGACTATAAGCTCAAGGCGATCATTGACATCCTCAAAGGGAAATGCGTCAAACGCCACGTATCGTTGAAAGCCCTCAGCTACGGCAAGGTGGAACAGGCGCTCGGGGGCACCATTCGGCAACAGATTACCGTTCAGAACGGGATCGCGGACGACCAGGCCAAAGCCATCGCCAAAAGCATCAAGGAAAGCCGGTTGAAGGCACAGGTGCAGATTCAAGGCGATCACGTGCGCGTGCAGAGCAAAAGCAAAGATGAACTGCAGGCTGTCATCGGCTTCCTCAAAGCACGCGATTTCGGCATTGATCTGCAGTTCGGCAATTACCGCTGAGCCTGGCTCCTCATTCGCTCGTTATCCTGCAGCCACGACAAGCCAGGGCATGTTGCGTCCAGTGAGATCATCGGGTACGTTGAAGAAGAGACGAACGCCACCACCATGAGAAGGGACCGACAAACGTCAGGGCACAGGGTGTTCGTTGAGGCCCAAAACGGATCGCCCGTTTTGTCGTTCCTGCGAACAGCCTGCTGTTGTATGACCGTATGGAATCCCCTTTGAACGCATCCTGGTATTCAAGTATGTCAGGCCCCATGAGAAAGGATTGTCCATGAAACTGCGTCTGTTGTTGCTCTCCGCCTGTCTGATGTCAACGGGTTGCCAGAGTGGCCTGCCGGAGCTGACTCTGCCGACCATCACCATGCCGCGCATCGGATTTGACACACAGGAAGCGCCCATCCCCGTCTCCGTGGCCTATGCCTTTGACACGAGCGTGACAGAGGCCAGTCTCGAAATACAAGCATGCGGGCTGCCATACACGCTGAACACAGGGGAGCTGATTCCCCAGGCCTTTCTTGCAGTGGGACACAAACGGTTTCAGTCCGTCGTGGCCTATGAAGGAACCGGCGAAGCGGTGCGTGCGGAACAGACACAGGATCTCACCATTCAGCTCAGCATGATTCATCACTCGGTCAGGGAAGCCGACCGCATAGCGGAAGAGGAAAACTATCTGGTCTTTGTCGAGCTGCAACTTGAAGCCCTGTTTATTGATCGAGACGGGACGCAACTGGCACAAACCCCGTTGCGATTCAACGATCAGATGACGGTCTGGGCTCCGGCCCTCACCGGCCAGTCCGTGTCATGCGCCACCGGGCAATACGACGCAACCATCAGCGGCGCAGCGCAAGCCATGGCCAGCCAACTCGCACGCGTGGTACCGGAACTGCTCACGAACGGCTCGCCTCAATCACCGGCCGTGGCCGGCCAGCCAACTGCCCCGGCCCCTTTGCCGACAACTCCAC
>RKSG01000079.1 GCA_007570995.1 Nitrospirales bacterium | reverse complement strand
GGCCGTCATTCCTGCGAACGCAGGAATCCAGTCTTTGGCCCCTCCCGGGCCCCAGTCAAAGCCTCCCCCGGCTGCCCCGCCCTCCGCCCATCCCCTGGTCACCCGGGGCGCCAGGGGCATACATTCCTGCAAAAAAGCCACCAACTCCTCCTGGATAAGTCCCTATTGAAACTCCCTGAAATTCTCAACCAGCTCCCCAAACGACCTCGGCGTATAGCGCGCGAAGCCGTCTTCATCCACATACACAAACCTGCACACCACCTCAGACTGCGCCTTATTCACATCCTCGCACCACTGTTTCAGCCGGGCCATTTTCGGCGGGACATCCTCGTCCACAAGCCCCTTGGTCTCCACCACATACAGTTCCGAGGATGACATCTTCACCAGAAAATCAGGGTAGTAGTTGGCAAAATCGCCATTGGCCCTGACATAATCCAGGCGAAACCCCACGGCCAAATAATTCTTCGCGTAGGAAACCACATCGCCGCAGCGCTCCAGAAATTCGGCAAACTTCCGTTCCAGTGACTGGTCGCCGACAATTTTATTGAACACGCTCTTTTGCGGAACGACATACCCCTGTGGCACGACTCTGAACGGGCGCGTGGCACTGACCCTGATCCACTTGCTGACCTCCGCACCGCCCTTGTCCCGCAGGGTCAGCATGTTGACCTCCCTCCTGAAAAGAGACACGACCCTCTGCATCACACCCGGCTCGGACAGATTGCACAGCGTGTTACGGTCTTCCAGGTCAACGGGATGCTCAAACAAATCATCGCGGATGAAGGCTTTCATCTTCCCGTACACGACATCATACACACCGCCTAAACGCAGTTCCTTCGCCACCACATCGCTGAAATACCTCACAACGGAGCGATAGTCCGACACGCTGGAGGAAGACAGTTCCATCGTGTGACTTGTTTCGCGCGTCACGGTGTAGACAAACGCAATGTTACGTGTCTCCGCGTCGCCGAAGTGCTTATACGGCTCTTTCTCGTGGGTGAACGTCTTACTGTCGAGCGCGTCCAGCCGCCCGTAATCGCGGTACAGTCTCGGTTCCAGCACCGGAATCTGAATATCCAGCGCCTCGATGTCCCTGGCCGGATTGTCCCTGTCTACCTCAACCAGCAGCCAGGATTTTTGGGTATGGTCGGACGTGCCCATGCTTTTCTGCTTCAGGGTCACGCCCTCTTGGGTGATGGATTCCACAAACTCCATGAAGGCGTCGGTGCCGACAACGCTCAGCTCTTCCTCGCCATCTTCGCCGGGATACATACGTCGCAACCCGCGTCCCAGCGTTTGCTCCGGCAGGATCCTGGCCTTTGAGGAATACGCGCGCAGCCCGACAATGGTGGTGACATTACGCACATCCCACCCCTCCTTCAGCACCAGCACAGAGACGACAGCCTTGTACGGACTGTCCAGACCGTCAATGCTGTTGGCCTCCCTGCGCAGTGTGTCCAGTTCTTCCTTCGCCTTCCCGCTGGAGGCTTCGGAAATCTCGCCGTTGTTTTTCGTGTGAATCACCAGCACCTTGTCTTTCAAATCCAGGCAGGTGCTTTCCAGACAGGCTGCCACCTCGTCGCAGTTTTTTGTGTCGTCGGTCATGACGAACAGAATGGATTTTTTACCCATTCGGTCATTGTCGTCGGTCGCCTTTCTCCATTCCACCACGCCGAGCTGCAAGTAGTCGGCGTATTTCTCCGAAAATTTGCTGCTTGGTTTTTCTTGCAACCTGTCACGGCTGGCCTTATCGGGAATGACCGGATGTTTCACAACATTCTGCGCAATGGCCTCCACCAGCGGATAATCCGCCACCGTCTGCACAAAAATTCCGCCGTCGTTATGTTTGGGCGTCGCGCTGGTGTCCACCTGCAACGCCAGTCCGCTGCCCTTTTGTTTCAGTTGATGGTGAATGTCCTCAATGGACTTAAACCACGCCATTTTCGGGTCGTGGATGTGGTGGGCCTCGTCGTTAAACACCACCAGCTCATCCACGTCACGCACAACGGCACCGAGGTCCACCTTGGAATCCGTCGTCGCCCCCGTAGGGCGCGGGCCAAGAAAATAGGCCCTTGTGTCCTCATCATCCGCCGAGGGCAGCGTGTCGCTGCTGGTACACACGCGATGGATATTCGTGAGAAAGACATTGCCGACAGACTGAACGGCGCGCACATTATCCTGTACATGCACTGTCAGTTGAAAATCGTCCCGCCAGTTCCGCCCCTCGTAGCCGTTCTCCGGCAACACCGGATCGGTGTAGAAAATCCGCAGCCCCTGAAAATCCTTTCTCAGGCGATCCAGCACAATGATATTGGGCGCGATGATTAAAAAGTTGCGTGCCAGTCTGGAATCCGTCTCGTAGAGTTTGTGAAAATAGCACCATGCCAGCGCCAGGCTCAGCACCTTCGTCTTGCCGCTGCCGGTCGCCATCTTAATCACAAAGCGCAACCAGTTCTCGGCAAACTGACCGGCGGAAACCTCGCCGGAAGCATGCCCCTGGCGCCCCGTGCGACCAGGGGACGGAGGGGAGGCTTGACCAGGGGCATCAAAGCGAATCAGGTCATACTTGTCCTTCACCTGCCTCACTTCATACAGGTAGATGATGGTTTCAATCGCTTCCCGCTGGGCGAAGTAATAACGAAACTCCCCCACGCTGTCCCCGTCGTCCGGCAACGGGTGCAGCTGCTCGAACCACCACCGCAACAGGGCGACACCGGTGGCCGACGCGCCGTCGTAGCCACTGTCGCGCCATTCTTTGACCAGCTTGCGCAACGTCGGCACCAGCGGCGGTAACTGATGCGTGAACATGCCGCTCGCATCCGGCACCCAGCGCGCGGCGGGGTCGAGGACGTCGTGGGGAGAGGTGGGAAAGTCAGGGGGCAGGGGCATGATCCGATTCCAAACCCCGTCCGTCACGCCTGCGAATGCAGGAATCCAGCCCCCGCCCGTCATTCCTGCGAACGCAGGAATCCAGATGGGCAAAAGGGGAAACCGGCAGCGGCCAGTCTCCCATGACAGCGCCAAGGATACTCATTCCCAGCACATAACAGTACACACTGGCGTGGACACAATATACCTGCCGTGCATGATTCAAGCCGATTCCAAACTGCCCCCTCCGTCATTCCTGCGAACGCAGGAATCCAGATGGGCAAAATGGGAAACCGGCAGAGGCCAGTCTCCCGTGACAGCGCCAAGGATACTCATTCCCAGCACATAACAATACACACTGGCGTGGACACAATATACCTGCCGTGCATGATTCAAGCCGATTCCAAACTGCCCCCTCCGTCATTCCCCTGGTCGCTCGGGGCGCCAGGGGCAGGCTCTGCGAACGCAGGAATCCAGATGGGCAAAATGGGAAACCGGCGGCGGCCAGTCTCCCGTGACAGCGCCAAGGATACCTATTCCCAGCACATAACAGTACACACTGGTGGGACACAATATACCTGCCGTCCGTGACCCATGTCTATTTTGCCGGCTTTGGTGCGCGTGGTGCAGATGCCGTTCAGACAGTGGTTCCAAACCCCGCCCGTCCCCTGGTCGCCAGGGGCATGCATTCCTGCCCCCCCTCCGTCATTCCCCTGGTCGCTCGGGGCGCCAGGGGCAGGCTCTGCGAACGCAGGAATCCAGACACGGGAGTTGCGTTGCCGTCCCCGAGCGAGGAGTCGGTCAGATCATTTCACTTCCACGCACCATTCTGGGCGCTGCCGGCTATCCAGACCGACGATGTCCACCTCGCCTCCAGACCAGCGCGCATAATGGAGTTCCCGGTCGCCATGGAACAACTGCGAAAAGACAGCAGTCTCAGCCAAAGCGCCGATGTCCAGGTCTTCATCGCTGTCGCTGACCGGGCCGAACAGGGCACAACACATCGAAGGGGGCCACCAACAGAAGCCCAGTACTCTTGACCTAGGCCATCGAAAATATCAGTTTTAAACGACGAAGACATTGACCTTATCGCAGAAATGGTGGAAGAAAACGACGTGCAGACAAAGACAGAAGAGATAAAGAAAGCCATAGACCGCATGAGCACAGGCAAGGAACAAGGCGAGAAGGAATACAAAGCCGAACTCAGAAAGCGTATCGGGGCACCGCCACGCAGAGAGTGACCACAAATCAGCCGCGCCCGCGGGGACGACGATCGTCATCATCTGTCAGCAGATAGAACCCGCGGAGAACGGCAAGCCAAGGGAGACCGGCAGCCAAAGACAGGACTTGCCAGGACAGGGAAGCACGACACCAAGCCTTCCAGCAGGCAGAAACAAAGCGAAGCATAGCCAAGCATCCTATCACACAGAAAGGGAATAGGCCATGAAGGTGGAGACCGCGTATCAACCGATGGGCAGAACAGAGACTGTGGGGGCAGTTGCAAATTCACGGAAGGGACAGACAGACAATCGCACAAGGCGGGATTCCTTGGAAGTAGTCAGCGAGGTCGACCGAGCGGATCGGCAAGCCGACCGAACGGGACACACATTATCAACTTGCGATCCAAAAGCGAAGAAATCAACACAGACTTGACCGCAACCACGATCAAGCCTTGAAAAAGGCATTCTCAACCAGGCGTCGGGGGGACAGACCCCCGACGCCTTCTTTGTATCAGGGGGGAGAC
>RKSG01000049.1 GCA_007570995.1 Nitrospirales bacterium | reverse complement strand
CTCCCACACACTCCATGGCAGCCTCCCCATCACACACCGTCGTGGCGGCCAAACGGGTCACCTGTCTACCGCAGGGACTCCAGCATCAGCGTGGCCAGGCCAAGGTAGATGCTGACCCCCATGATATCCATGGCCGTGGTGATAAACGGGCCTGCCGCCACGGCAGGATCAATCCTGGATTTTTTCAACAGAAACGGGGTTGCCGTGGCGATACTCGCCGACAGGATAAACGTGATCAGGAGCGCACCGCCCACGACCAGGCCCAGAAACCCGCTGTGCTGCCACCACCATCCCGCCACAAAGAGCAGACTCCCGCAGATCGCGCCAAGGAGCAAACCGATACGCAATTCCCGAAACACCACTTTCCAGATGTTCCCGGCCTCAATATGCCCCGTGGCAAGCCCGCGAATGATCAATGTGGACGACTGCAACCCCAGATTCCCGCCCATCGCCGCAATCACGGGAATAAAGGCCACAATGGCCACGACTTCCTGAATCGTGAATCGGAACCACCACAGAATCAATCCCGATACCAGACTCCCGGCCAGATTCGTCAACAGCCAGGGGAACCGCAGGCTGGCCGCATGAAGACTGGACGTCGACATGTGAGTATCTTCTTCGGCGGCCCCGGCCATCGTGAGCATATCCTTGGTGTCCTCGTCCCGAATCACATCCACCACGTCATCAACGGTCACAATCCCCAACAGCCGCCGGTGGGCATCCACCACCGGGATCGCCAGGAGATTGTAATCCGCCACCTGACTGGCCACGATCTTTTGATCGGTTTCCGCATTCACCGCAATCACGTCCCGAAGGATCAGACTGTCAAGCGTCGCCGTCGGCTCCGTGGCCAGTAATTCGCGCAACGAAATCACGCCGGTCAGCCGGCCATCATGGTCGGTGGCGTACACATAAAAGACGGTCTCGGCTTTGGTCGCCTGCTGAAGCCGCTGGATCGCCTCCTGAACCGTGACAGTCTCGGGCAAGGCAAAGACCTCCGTGGTCATGATCCGGCCGGCCGTGCCCTTGGGATAGCCCATCAGGTGCGCGACTTCCTGAGACCCGTCGTCCCGTACTAACGGCAACACATTCCGGGCCACCTCTTCGGGCAGCACGCCCAGAATATAGGCCGCATCATCCGCCGGCACCGTCCGCAGCATGGCGGCAACATCAGCAGCGGACCGGTCATCCAGGACTTCCAGGATGACCTCATCGTCCAGCTCACTCGCGACCTGTCCCTGTTCTTTCACGGTCTTGACCAGCTCAAAGATCGTCCGCCGTTCCTGTGGTGTGTCCAACTGCATAATCATACGGGCAATGTCAGCAGGACGCAGGGAGGCGATTAAATTCGTCAGATTCCCAATTGCGCCCCGCTGCAACAGCTGACGCGCAGAGAGCCGCACCATGTTCAAGGTACTCTCATGCGACGCCGCCGGGGGCGTCATCGCGTCTTCAGGCGTATCCATCAGGTGAGGCACGTCACACGGCTCCGCGTTCATAACCCTTTAGTACCCCAACTCGGCCAGCAAACGGTCATCCTCACACCAGGCCGATTTCACTTTGACATGCAGATGCAAAAACACCTTGCGCGCCAGGGCCTGCGACAACTCCAACCGCGCAGCGGTGCCAATTTCCCGCAGACGGGACCCCGCTTTCCCAATCACGATTGTCTTCTGCCCGTGGCGCTCGACGAAAATGGACGCGGCGATCCTGACCAGACGGCCTTCTTCCTGAAACGCATCCACCTGGACAGCAACGGCATAAGGCAACTCCGCCGTGGTCGCATCAATGATTTTTTCCCGGATGATCTCCGCCGCCAGCTGGCGCCATGGCTGATCCGTGACAAAATCGTCGTCAAAGGCCGCATCCCGTTCCTCCAGGCGATCAAACATCAGCGCGGTCACACGATCCACGTTCAGCCCCGTCTGAGCCGACAGGGGCACGATCTCCGTCCACGGCGCCAGCGCCTGATACGCCTCCAGGCCCGGCAACATCTTCACCTTGTTCACCACATCAATTTTGTTCACCAGCAAAAACACAGGCAGGCCATCACGTCGCCGTGGTGTGGAGAAGATCTGCTCCACCACAAACCGGTCGCTCGCGTCGGGCCGGCGGCTGCTGTCAACCATGACCGCGAGAATATCGGCGTCGTCCACGGCGCCTAACGCCGCTCGCACCATCCGCTTATTGAGCCGCGTCCAGGGTTTGTGCAACCCCGGCGTATCCAGCAACGCCAGCTGGCCCTGCGGACAATGCGCCACGCCTAAAATTCGGGAACGTGTCGTCTGCGGGGTATTGGAAACAATCGCAATTTTCTGATTGACCAGCGTGTTCACCAGCGTGGATTTTCCCACGTTGGGACGTCCCAGAATGGCCACGGTGCCGGATTTCATGCGTCACCTGTCGCGGGACGGACGAGAGACAGGAAGGCGAACACGCGCGGCAACACGGAGCGCGGTCACCGTTTAAGGCGACTCCACAAACTGATACACCGTCTCCCCTTCCCGCACATACCCCAGTCGCTCCCTTGCCAGTCTTTCCAGGGTGAACTGGTCGGATTTCACGAGACGGATTTCCTCCCGAAAGGCGGCGTTGGCCCGCTTCAGCTCGACAATGTCGGCCTTTGTCTGTTCAAGTTCCTGTATCATCTTCCAGTAACGGATCCCCCCGGCACCTGGCAGCAGCCAGACCAGGCACAGGATGACCCCCAGGCCGAGTGCAAGGCCATAGGACACCTTTCGCGACACAGACCATGGTGCAGCCGACACCGGCCGGGTCCTTCGATTCTGTTGGATCGCCCTGCTCATGACCACTCCACGGACCGTCCTCAGCCTGTGACCTTCCGTGGGCGAAGCACCTCGCTTCCCCGATAGACGGCGGTCTGACCCAGTTCTTCCTCAATTCTGAGCAGTTGATTGTACTTAGCCAGCCGGTCCGTCCGCGACAGCGAGCCTGTTTTAATCTGGCCGGCATTCACCGCCACCGCCAGGTCGGCAATCGTCGTGTCCTCCGTTTCTCCGGAACGGTGGGAGATCACGACACCGAACCCGGCACGCTTGGCCATGGCGATGGTGTCGAGAGTTTCCGTCAGCGTGCCGATCTGATTGACCTTGATCAAAATCGCGTTCCCCGCCTGCTCCCGTATTCCCTTCGACAGACAGTCAACATTGGTGACAAACAGGTCATCGCCCACCAGTTGCACCCGATCCCCCAGCCGTTCAGTCAAGAGTTTCCAGCCAGTCCAGTCATCCTCGTGCAATCCGTCTTCAATGGACGCAACGGGGTAGCGCGTACTCAGTGCCTCATACCAGTCAATCATCTCGGCAGACGTACACGACCCACCCCGGTCTGCATGAAGCACGTACCGGTCGTGCTCGTACAACTCACTCGCCGCGACATCCAGTGCCAGGACCACATCCCGTCCCAGCTGGTAGCCTGCCTGATCCACGGCGTCGCCGATCATGACCAACGCCTCTTCATTGGACGGCAGCACCGGCGCAAAGCCGCCCTCATCGCCCACTGCAGTACTCAATCCTTTGGCATTCAGCACCGCCCGCAGATGATGAAAGACCTCCGCGCCCATTCGCAACCCGTCACGAAACCGTGCGGCGCCGACGGGCACAATCATAAACTCCTGCACATCCAGTCCATTGTTCGCATGGGCGCCGCCATTGAGGATATTCATCATGGGCACCGGCAATTCACAGGCATCGGCGCCGCCGAGATACCGGTACAGGGATTGATGTGTTTCCGCCGCCGCGGCCCGGGCCACAGCAAGCGAGACCCCCAACACGGCATTGGCACCAAGCCGGGACTTCTCTTTCGTCCCGTCCAGCTCCCGCATTGCGGCATCAAGTGCCGACTGTTCCAGAGCATTCATCCCCCGCAGTGCGGGAGCCAGAGTAGCCGTCACACTCTGAATGGCCTTCCCGACGCCTTTCCCCATCCACTGTTTCGGATCCTGATCGCGCAACTCGCACGCCTCCCGCGTGCCCGTCGATGATCCGGACGGCACCGCGGCACGTCCAAACGCCCCACTGGTCAGACGGACATCCACCTCAACCGTCGGATGACCTCGAGAATCCAGGATGGTTCTTGCGGCAATGTCCTGAATCCTGCTCATGCGCTCTGTCCTTTCTTGCAGCGAGATGGTTGTGGCGGGAATCAGCCTGTGATCTTCCCGTTCATAAAATCACGCGCGCACAGGTAGTGCCAGTTTGTTCGGCCATTGGTGGCATAGTGCTTCGTTCTGCAACCTGGACAAGATGGAACCTCCTGTGAACGATAAAACACGATACGTTCACGGCCTTTTCCTTGAATGAGCCGGCAAAACAATGTGTGATACGCCAGACCGGCAAACAGATAAATTTTTTCACCCGGGCTGTCGGGCATCTCATTGCAATCGTCGTACCACTCAGATTGTTTGCGACGAGAACAAACAGTCCCGCTTGCGAACGTTATGTTGTATTGCGGAGTCAGAAAATCCGAGCGAATTAATCCCCAACCAGCCGACAGGATAAAAACCCGTTCCACGCCATATTTGTCAACCAGATCGCGGTAAATCGACTTGGAATACAACCGATACGCAGGCAACAACCCCCTGCCATTATCGCCTTTCCCTCGCCATCGACGGTTATAGTCCCTCAACAAAGCGCGCCAGGTCTTTCCACTGTGCTCATCAGTATCATCAGGCCGTGCGCAGATGACATCGCTTTCCGTCTGTGCCTCACCAGGTCGGGCAACAAACCTGACCTTCTTGCCTTCGTCGGTCGTCCAGTATCCGGCACCGTTGACCTTGGACCCTGCACAGGCGATGACGATTCTCACCCGCTCCTTCATCCTTCCACCCAACTCCCGCAATCAAGAACGCCCCTCCTCACATGCCACACACCGGCCCGTGCCGGGCACCCCCACACCCCACTATCAGCCGGCATCACGAAAGAAGCGTTTTCAGCAACGCATGGACTTTCTGTGGATTCGCCTTACCACCGGAGCGTTTCATGGCCTGACCGACCAGAAAGCCAAGGACGCCTTCCTTCCCCCCCCGGTATTGCGCGACCTGGGCGGGATGTTTCTCGATGACCTCCGTGACCAATACGCGAAGTGCCCCCTCGTCAGACAATTGCCGCAGCCCCTTCGCATCCACGAGTTCAGCCGCGGATTGATCCGTCGCGTAGTACTCCGGGAACAGATCCTTCGCCACCTTCAGACTGATCGTGCCATCATGCACCAGCTTCAATAACGCCACCAAACGCTCTGGCGACACGGGAGAGACTTCAACCGTCGCACCGGCCTGATGCAACACCCGCAGAAACTCGCCCATCAGGAAATGACTGACCATGGCCGGCTCCGCAAACAAGGCCACGCAGGCCTCAAAGTAATCCGCCAGCCCGCGAGAGGCTGTCAGCACGCCGGCATCGTAGGCCGACAGGCCGTAGTCCCGCACGAACCGCTGACGCCGGGCCTCGGGCAATTCCTGAATGGTGCCCCGTAATTCTTCAATCCATTCATCGGAAATCGTCAGCGGGACAAGATCCGGGTCGGGAAAATACCGGTAATCATGCGCGTCCTCCTTCCGTCTCATCACCACGGTGCGGCCGGCGGCGCTGTCCCACAGGCGCGTTTCCTGGTGCACCGTCCCGCCTTCCTCAAGCACACCGGTCTGTCGCGCGATTTCATACCCAATGGCGTCTTTGACAAACTTGAACGAGTTGATATTTTTCAACTCCACCTTGGTGCCAAACGTATCCGACCCCACAGGTCTCAACGACAGGTTGGGTTCGAAGCGCAGATTCCCCTGCTCCATATTGCCGTCACACACATCGAGATACATCAACATGTCACGCAGGGCCTTCCCGTATGCGACGACCTCCTCGGCTGAGTGCATATCCGGCCCGGTCACAATTTCCAGCAACGGAGTCCCCGCCCGATTGAGATCCACGAAACTGCCAGGGCCATCGTGTGCGTGCATGGTCTTCCCCGCATCGTCCTCCAGATGCATGCGCTGGATACTCACCGTTCTGGCGATCCCGTCCACCGTAAGCTCAATCCGTCCATGCTCACACACCGGCAGGTCGTACTGAGAAATCTGGTATCCCTTGGGCAAATCAGGATAAAAATAATTTTTCCTGGCAAACTGATTGACCGGACGCACGGCGCACTGCAACGCCAGCCCCGTCCGGACGGCCATGGCCACCGCGCGCGCATTGATGACCGGCAGCGCGCCCGGCAACCCCAGACACACGGGACACGTTCGCGTGTTGGCAGGCAACCCGAACTCCGTCGCACAGCCGCAAAACAGTTTCGACCGCGTGCGAAGTTGCGCGTGCACCTCTACGCCGATGACGGCTTCAAAGGTCACGATTTCGTATTGAACGATTCCGGTGAAGACTGCCGACCCTGGTGCATGGCCTCCCGACCGGCATCCACCGCTTCCTTCACAATGCCGCCGGCCTCGTTCAATGCCGCGCGGCCCTTATGGACGACTTCGCCCCACGTATCCGTGGCCCGTTCCGAAAAATCCCGCACGTCCTCGCCCACGCGCCGCGCCAGTCGAACGACAGTTTCCCGAGACTCCCGCCCGGTTTGCGGAGCCAGAAACAACCCCACCACCGCACCAATCGTCATGCCAGTCAAAAAAGCGGCTATCACACCACAGGTTGATGAGCCGGAATCATGATTACCCATTAGTATGTCCTCCTCCTTTGTGTATGCGATCGCTAATGGTACTGGCCATCGCCCGTACGCCTGACACGACCCGCATCAGACGCCCCATCACCGTCGCGCCTTTCTCATGAAGCACGTCATGCACGCGATTGACCGTGCGTCCCACGTCCCCGACGGCCTGCACCAGAACCCGCGTCTCCTCCGCGCTCTCCCTGGCACGGGCGGAGACAATCCGAACGTTCTCGCTCGTCCGCCTGATCTCCCGCAGAATCTCCGGCAACGCATCATTCACCTGCGACAGTAGACGCTCGGATTGCACCGCCGTCCTCCTGACCCAGACCAGGACCGCCACAAGACAGCCTGTGATCACAAGCACGGCAGCGATAATCACCATGAGGGCCACATCAGTAACGGCAATGCCTTGTATCATGCGACACCTTCCCTCTTAGAATACGCGACATCGTTCCCACAGGCCCCATGGCCTGCGTGCCATCGACTACCCTGCCCTATCGAATCAGCGGCCGTTTCCTGCGCCAGTTTGTCGCCAGTTCATACGCGCGGGCCACCCGAAGGATCATCTCCTCCTCAAACGGGCGACCCACAATCTGCAACCCGATGGGCAACCCCGCTCGACTGAACCCGCACGGCACCGAAATCGCCGGCACCCCGGCCAGGCTGGCGGAGACGGTATAGAGATCCGACAAATACATTTGCAGCGGATCCCCGATTTTCTCACCCAGTCGAAACACCGTCGTCGGCATCGTCGGCATCACGAGCACATCCACAGCCTCAAATGCCCGTTCAAAATCACGTCGAATGAGCGTCCGCACCGCCTGGGCCTTGGCATAATAGGCGTCATAATACCCGCTACTCAAGGCATACGTGCCCAGCATCACGCGTCGTTTCACCTCGGCCCCGAACCCTTCCTGTCGGGTCGCCTGGTACATTTCCATGAGATCGCCACATTCCCGCGTCCGGAATCCGTATTTCACGCCGTCGTATCGAGCCAGGTTGGAGCTGGCCTCCGCTGTCGCCACCAGATAATATGTCGCCACCGCCACGCCCGTATGCGGAAGCGACAGTTCCTGCTGCGTGCCGCCCAGTTCTTCGAGCACGGCAAGGGCCTCACGGACAGCGGTGTGGACTTCCGGGTCCAGCCCGTCCGCGAAAAATTCCGACGGGACGCCGATCTTCAGTTTCTTGACATCTTTCTTTTTAAGGGCCCGCGTAAAATCCGGAACCGGCACATCGGCCGACGTTGCATCATGCGGATCATGGCCGGCGAGCACGTTCATCATCAGGGCCGCATCTCTGACATCTTTCGTGACAGGCCCGATCTGATCCAGCGACGAGGCAAACGCCAGCAATCCGTAGCGTGACACTCGGCCATACGTAGGTTTCAGCCCGACCACGCCGCAACAGGCCGCCGGCTGGCGGATGGACCCGCCGGTGTCCGACCCCAGGGCCACGACACATTCGTCGGCGGCCACAGCGGCTGCGGATCCGCCGCTTGACCCGCCCGGCACACGGTCGAGTTTCCAGGGATTGCGGCTTGGCCCGAATGCTGAATGTTCGGTAGACGAGCCCATCGCGAATTCATCCAGATTCGTCTTCCCGACTAGAAAACATTGCTGTTCCCGTAACTTATCCACCACGGTAGCGTTATACGGCGGGATGAACCCTTCGAGTATGCGTGAGCCGCCGGTCGTGAGCATGTCCTTCGTGCAGATATTATCCTTCACGGCAATGGGCATCGCCATCATCGGCATCGTCTTTCGCCAGCTCTTCATCGCCTCATCCAGTGCCCTGGCCTCGGCCAGGATGACCTCCTGTTCATTCAGCGTAATATAGGCCTTCACCTTGGGTTCCACCACGCTGATCCGAAGAAAATACGCCCGGGCAATGTCCGTCGCACTCACGTCGCCGCGCGTCAAGCCTTCCTGAAGTTCATGCAATGTCGATTTGATAATTGACATGGTCTCACCCACCCGGTTGGCATATCGGCCGGGAGATTGCCCCGTGGGAAACAGTGTGCTGGTCTATTGTACAGGCAAACCCCAAACGTTTCTGGCCTCTGCCAACCTCGCGCAACCGCCGTTCTGCAATCTCAACAAGTTCCGGTTGTAACTCAAACGCCAGAAAATTCCTTCCGGTTTTCCTGCAAACAACTGGACACGTGCCAACCCCGGCAAAGGGATCAAGCACCAGATCACCCTCTGACGAACTTGCCAGAACAAGTCTCTCAATTAATTTTTCGGGTTTCTGTATCGTATGTAACACATCTCTCGAGACTAATTCCTTTGATTTGTAAGTGAGCTGCTTAATATCACCCCAAACGTCTCCGGGATTTTTCCCCCGACCATTGAATTTTGTCTTCCCGTACTGTCCAGTGGTCACAGAAGGGACTTTCTCACACCGCAACCGGTGTTCCAGTTCAACAAGCTGCGAAACCCGTATGGCATCAAGGTCATAGCACCGTGGTGTTCTGCCCTTAATAAAGTACGCAATAATGTCGTAGTTGTTTGTGTAATTGAGACGACCCTGCGCCAGTCTGTTTGGCTGATACCAGACAATGCGGGACTTCAAATGCAGATACGGCCGGTAATCAATAACATCGAGGCAATCCGGCTTACCAAAAAGATACAGCGCACCCCCATCCTTCAATGTGCGGGAAAAGCGTTTGATGAGATCAAGATTGAATGCCTGAATGGAAGCAATGCGGTCCCAGTCATGCTGTGTAACTCCATATGGCCCATCGCAGATGATGAGATCCACAGACTGGTCTTCAATGCGTTTGAGAAAATCAAAAACATTCCCGCAGTGGATGTGGTTTCTTCGTAACGTCATGCGCTCCATATCCGGCAAGCCCGCGGCGAGGGGCCACGGATTGACCGCGAGGGTCAGGGCATACCATCGTTTGTGGGATACGTCCTAACGAACGAGTTTGCCAATCTGTTCTTCCCAGGTATCAGCAATCATCATGGCGAAAACAGCCGGAGGCTCGTTGACTTTCATTGTGCCTCTGTCGAGGGCAAGCCTGTAAGTTTTCTCCAGTGCTTCAAAGAGTTTTGCCTTATAGGTTGTATCCTCGTTTCCCTTCAAGTGCACGCCTTTTGTTTCCAGAATCAGCAGTTTTCCATCACCCTCTCTGCACGCCACAAAATCCGGATAGACCCGCTGCCGCCGCCAGCCTTGAAGATAATACCCCTGCCGTGCAGCGATTTTGTGCCACCAGTGTATGGCCTTGCTCTCTTCCAGATAAAGCGCAAAGTTTCGTTCCAGAACGTTCAAAGCGCTTTCATAAACGGGTTCGAAAAGGCTCTGCTGGATCGGCCTGCCATGTTTCCGGTGAAATGATTGTTCCCTGCTGGATACAAAGACCTCAAACGACCTGCTCAGTTCGTAATCCAGATGCCTGTTACTCTCAAGATGAAACCGGATGACATTCTGCCCCACCTTGTCGCGAAACACCTCCTCGGCCCTGCTGTCCAGGGCGTCTTTCACCCGGTGCCTCAACACCTCCGAAAGCCAGATACGGTTATTCAGCAGTTGAGGTTCACTGTGGCACATGCCCCGGTGTTTCTGAATAAAACACTCCGCCATACGCGCCGCCTGCCATGGATTGGGAACGACATCCGCAAGCCGGCGGGTAAAATAATCCAGGCTCAATGACTCCCCGGTGTCAACCGGTTTCTCAGACCACTCACCGTTGGATCGCAGGCTGACCGTCACGCGGATCTCCTGTCTGATGTCTTTGTCGTCGAGATCAACGGCCTCGCCCACGTCAAGGGCATCCCAGTCAATCTCACCCAGTATGTCGCGGTCGTAGTCAATCGGCCGCCATTGCGCGCCCTCTTCATGCAGAACCTGCGGGAGAAAGATATTCAGACGTCTGTATTTTTTGCGACGCTTGACGGTTACCGGTTCCAGTGCGTTTCTATCGCCATGTGTGCAAACGGCATCACCCAGTCCCGACAGTCCTTCCTTCTCCAGTCCCGCCTTCACATTTTTAGCGGCTTCGCCCACATCCTGGTTGTAACAGTAAATGTAGCACCGGTTCAGATCGTCGCTTTGCGCAATGTTGCGCGCGTGAGGTTGTCGCATCACCCGCCCGACCATTTGCGTCATGGCGGTGGTGGCTGTTGTGTTGTCCAGTAACGTCAGCACATAAGCAAACGAGCAGTCCCAGCCTTCCTTCAGTGCATCCTTCGTAATAATCCAGCGGACGGTGCTCAGGTCGCTCAGCAGATCTTCACCCGCAAGCTCCTTCTGCTCTGATGACTGAATCCGTATCTGATTCTCCGGCACGGCAAGACTCCGGATTAAATACTCCCGTGCATGTTCGGCATGAATCAAACCCCGTTGCGTTTGATCTCCGCCGGTTCGCTGCACCCTCACCAAAGCGATGGGACGGACATAGCGGTTTTCCCTCGCCCGAAGTTTCTCCGCCTCCGCCCCCAGTTCATTCAGTTTCCGCTGAGTTTCGGCGAGCGTGTGTTTCCAGTCGGAATTGCTGAAACTGTGAATCTCGATTGGGAGTTTAATCATCTCCTCGGCCTGAAGATCGGCACCGGATATGTTGACCAGGATATTGCTTATCCCGATTTTCGGCGTGGCGGACAGTTCAAGGACAAGTCGGGGATTGAGCCGGTTGACGGACTGGACAAACTCCCTGTTGCTTTTGTCATTTGTCCCATACGCCTTGTGTGCCTCATCCAGAATCACCGTAGGACGAATCAGTTTCAGCACATTGATAAGGCTGTGCTTCACCCAGTCACCGTCGTCGCTTTTTTCCAGATCGCGATGACAGTCGGACAGTGTGGCATTGGCGGTGGCGTCATCCTGTTCGGGAAAAAACGACGTGTAGCCGCCGCTGTCACGGAAGATTTTCAGGAACTCCCTGCCTGTCTGTCGGTTTGCGGAAGGCAGCATCAGCATCATCACGCAGAGATAACTGTCAACATCCTGTCGGGTAAAGCGGTCGCTTTTCTGCAACAGTCTCACCTTCCCGCCGGAAATCTTTTCAAGCATTTGCCGGTAGGGGTGCTCGCGGGTTCGGAAGGCCGTGATGGTCTGCTCGTAGATTGCCTTTGTCGGCACAATCCACAGCACAAAACCGGTTTCCTGTTTGACACGTTCAAGCGCTGCAACACCCAACAGTGTCTTGCCGCCGCCGGTCGGCACCTTCAGGCACACATGCGGAATTGGCTCGCCGGATGTTGCAGTTCGGGTGATGCAGGCAGGAATGACAATGTCCCCGTCTTGAGGAATGCCGGGGAGGACATTCTGGTCCTTAAGGGTGTCCCATGCAGACAGGGGGAAGTTTTTCAAACGTTCGGGAACAGGTTTTTTCTTGTGGGCATAAAATTCTTCGGCCTCTGCAGTGTCTTTTCGCGCCGCCTTGAGCGCATCAAGCCAGCGGTCTAACTGTTCGAGGGCGTTTTCCTGGTAGGTTTTGAGTTGCACGAACCAATCAATTGGACAGCGATCGTTTCATGGGACGTCAGCAAGCGGTTATGGCTAGCCCTTCCACCTGAGCCTTCCCATTCAGTGACAGTAAATCTTTATCAAATGTATGCAACATGTTCGCTCCGCCGACAATGGCTGTTGCAACATGAATGGCATCAGTTGTGGACATTATTGTTTTGTTTTCAGGGGTGCGGTTACGTATCTCCTGAGCTTTTTGAGCAACGAGCCGCTCAACAGGGATTATGTCTATCTCCTCTTCTCTTTGCATAAAAAGATCAAATCTCCTGATAGCCTGAGGGGACATGCTGCGTGCAAGCACTTCTGGATAAACCAGCCAGGAAACAATCAGTTTGTAATAGCCTGCTTCAAGGTTTTTAACCACTGGTTCTATGACTTTCATTCTCGCCGGCTCTTCTTTAATCCACGCAATGACAACACAGGAATCCCAACAAATCAGCTCCTTCATTAAACATCCTTAGTCCACTGGCCTCGTAATTCTCTCACAAACTCTTCAGAGGATTTTTCTCCAGTTGCACCAGGGGCAATTCCACGAAGATCGCTCAGGGATGGAAGTTCTTCGAGTGGTGGAAAAACGGTCATCGTCCAGACATCTATTTTGTACGGAAACGCTCCCTTGGGACGATAAAAGCATCGGCCCCGGACAGAAACGAATTTCTTCAAAGCACCTCGGACATCCTCGAGCAAAGAAGCCTGAAATTTGCACGTGACAGGAGGGCGAATCGGAATGGAAGGGTATATCTTGAAGGTATTTGCGTTTTTATGGATATTGATTTGTTCAAGTCTCCCGCTAATCG
>RKSG01000091.1 GCA_007570995.1 Nitrospirales bacterium | reverse complement strand
GTAGGCATACGATCCAGCCCAGGCTGTGGTGGACAGCAGACCGGTTATGAGCAGAGGGAGCAATCGCCGCGCGATTGCTGGAAGACACCGGAATGAGACGGTTGAGAGCTTCATGTTTGATTCCTCCTTGTGTGAACGGTCGGTTGAGACAGGTGCGGATGTGTCGGCCAAGTGTTTTCGCACAACAGAGTGACGCCGCTTCGCATGTTATACCACCCGCGGGGGGCAATCTCAAACCTGGATTCCTGCGTTCGCAGGAATGACGGCCGGGGGGCGTCGCTGGCACGGGCCACGGGTTTGTCTCAAGACAGGCGATGAGAAGACAGTGTCATGGTCAGTCAGTGTTCCTGTCAAATAAGACCGTATGGGTAGCCTTGAGGTGCAGGGTCACACGTGTGTGGAGGGGAAACCTCTGAGTAGAAGACGCGCTGCTGTGGATGAGATCGCCGGAAGGGAGACGGATGCCATACCGCGTTTCTGAACCTCGAAACTGCCGGGACTGGATGGTCCCGGTACAACTTCCGTTCTCGCCAATCTGAATATCATCCGGTCGAATCATGACCACGACCTCCGGGCCACCCCGGTAGTCCTGGGGCACGGGGAAATTCCCGACTGGAGTTTTGACGGCGGCCTCGTGGATGGTCCCGGGAATGAAATCAGCCTGCCCCACAAATCTTGCGACAAAGGGCGAAGCCGGAAGGTGGTACATGATTTCGGGGGACGCGAATTGTTCGAGTTGTCCCCGATACAGGACAGCCACAGCATCGGCCATCCCCAGAGCCTCTTCGTGATCGTGCGTCACGAGAATGGCGGTGGTGCAGGTTGTTTTCAGCAGGTGGAGCAGTTCCTCTCGCATCCGGTACGTCATATCGGGATCCAGATTGCTGAATGGCTCGTCCAGCAGGAGCAACACCGGTTTGGGAGCCAGGGCGCGCGCCAGCGCCACACGTTGCTGCTGGCCTCCCGACAGTGCATGGGGGTAGCGCTGATCCAGACCGGACAGGCCGGTGAGCGCAAGCATATCCGCAATGTGGCAACGACGTTCGCTGGCTGATCCATGCCGCAACCCGAATCCCACGTTTTCTTGGACGGTCAAATGAGGAAAGAGGGCATAGTCCTGAAAAACCATGCCGACCTGCCTCTGTTCAGGCGGGATGTGCCGGTCAACCGCTGCAACGGGTTGGCCCTGAATTCTGATCTCACCCGCCGAAACCGGCTCAAACCCGGCAATTGCCCGCAGAGTCGTGGTTTTCCCGCATCCTGACGGCCCCAGCAACCCGATGATGTCGCCTTTCCGTGCCGAAAAAGAAATGCCTTCAATGGCCGAGCAGCCGGCTTCGTAGGTGCATGCGACATTGTGCAATTCGAGAATCATGGAACTGTCCTTGCAGGCATGCCCCTGCCCCCCCTGGATTCCCGCTCAACACCCTGCGGGAATGCCTGCCCCTGGCGCCCCGTGCGACCAGGGGACGGAGGGGGGCTTTGACCAGGGGGCTGTGACCTCACGCAGGCGGGCACAGAGCCGCGCTGTGCAGGTTGATCCGCGAGGGCTGCACAGCCGGGGCGCGGTGCCAGAGCACGTATGGCACGAGCGGATTGTTACAGGGCGTGCCGGTCATGGTACATCAAGAGTAGCACGACCGGAATGGTCATGACCACGATCAGCAAGGCTGGCGGGGCAGCCAGCTGATACAGTTCCTCGCTGGCTTCAAGCCAGATTCTGACAGCGAGCGTGTCAGCCCCTGGGGGGCGAAGCAGGAGAGAGGCTGGCAATTCCTTCATGCACTGGACAAAGACCAGGATCCAGGCACTCAGCAGTCCGCCCCGCACCAGCGGCAGGGTCACGGACACAAAGTTCCGGACAGGTCGGGCGCCAAGGCTTCGCGCCGCTTCTTCCAGATTCGGGGTGATCTGCTGAAGCGTGGCCTCCATGCCTTGCACGGCGACCGGGAGAAAATGCACCAGGTAGGCCAGCAACAGGATGAGACGCGTGCCATACAGTTGCGGAATGAGTTGTAAGACCACGACTAACACAGCAAGAGCCGCGACCGGTCCCGGGAGGACGTATCCGGTATAGGCCCCCTGCACGCATACGGTGCTGGCCCAGGTCCGACGTCCGGACGCCACATAGGCGAGGGGAATACTGCAGACGATGGCTGCGGTAGCCGTGAGACCTGACAGCGAGACACTGTTCCACACGTATCCGACAAACGCAGAGGACAGGGTGCCGGCCACCAGTGCTTCGGTTGTCCATTGCACGAGCAATGCCCCCGGGAGGCCGAACGCCGCCATGAACACGATCAGAAGATAGCCGGTCATCAGCAGAGCCGCGAGGGGCGTGCAGGGGCGAGGAACAGGATGCCGGTACCGGCCGGTGGTCTGGTAAAACCGGCTCTGCCGCCGGAACCGGCGTTCCCCAAAGAGGAAGATGCAGGCGCAGATGACTAATACCAGGCTGAGGCAGGCGGCCGCGTCGTTGTCGAATCGCCCGGTCATCTGTTGATACACCGCATACGTAAAGGTCTGAACGCGCAAGAGAGACACCGCGCCAAAATCCGACGCGACGTAGAGCGTGGCCAGAAAGAGTCCGGCGATCAGCGATGGACGGATCAACGGGAGCGATACGCGGAAAAACGTGGTCATGCGACTGGCACCGGTCGTGAGGGCGGCTTCTTCAAAGGAGACGTTCACATTTTTGAAAGCGGATCGGGCTAACAGATACACAAAGGGAAAGGTGTTCAAGGCGAGCACGAGCATCGCGCCCGCGAAACTGAACGGCGACACCAGGGTGGCCTCCGGCCCTGCGACGCTTTGCCAGAGCAGTTCCAGCGTGCTGCCTCGTTTCAGCAGGTGCGTATACGTGTAGGCCAGAACATAGGACGGGATGGACAGGGGTAAAATGAACACCCACTCCCATGTTCGGGATCCGGGAAAGCGGTAGCGGGTCACGATCCAGGCCAGCGAGACCCCGAGGAGCAGATCAATGACGGCGACGCCAGTGGATAACGCGAGCGTGTTCAGGAGCAGCTCAGGGATGCGTGTGGTCCAGAGTCTGCGCCAGACGGCAAGGTCTGTCGTGACGGCCGCAACGGTTACGTAGACCAGTGGCAGCATGAGAGCAAGGGCCAGACAGAAACCGGGCAGCGCAAGCGGGGCGGGGAGACGGGAGCGGACCGACGGTGGGAGAAACCGCTTAACGGAGTCCAACGTCTTCAATGACGGTCATCGTGGGGTCACGGAGTTGGGCCAGATGGCTTAACGGGACACTCGCGACCCGGAAACGGTGAAGCGGCAACAGCTCAGACGCGGCAGGGACGCGAGGATTCAAAGGATATTCTTTATTTTCGTGCGCGAACAGTCGCTGCCCCTTGGAAGCAACCAGGAAGCGGACCAGGGCCTGTGCGTGGGCCAGGTGTTTGGTGTGTGCGGTGATCCCCACCCCCGCGGCATTGAGAATCATTCCCATGCCCTCATCTCCCTGATCGGTGAGTTGCATGGCAATGGGTGCCTCCGGGTGTTTGGCCAGGTGGCGACTGATGTAATAATGATTGACCAGGCCGGCAGCAACCTCCCCACGCGCCACGGCTGCCACAATCTGCCGGTTTTTCCCGTACACGAATGAGCCGGCGTTCTTCTTCAAGCCCTGGAGGAACCGGATGGTCACCTCATCCCCGTTGATCTCGCGAATCACCGACACGCCTGTCTGCAAATAGACGCTGCCGGCATTAGGGATTGCGATACGGCCTTCCCATCGTGGATCGCCGAGATCCAGGATGGAGGAAATCGCATCGGGGTTCACCATGGTGGTGTTGTACACGACGACCCAGATGCGACCCGATAACCCGATCCAACTGTCGTCAGGTGCCCGGAACTGGTCGGGAATGGTGTCCTCAAGGTCAGGGATGGGGGTGGCCCGGAGCAGGTGTAATTCACGCGCGCGTTCCAATGTCCCGGCGTCGTTGGTAATGAGCACGTCAGCCGACGTGCGGGCACCTTCGAGCCGAAGCCGGTTGATCAACGCCGTACTGTCTGCGGTCAGGAGCTGAACGGTCATGCCCGATTCGGCTTGAAAGGCGTCAAGAGCCGGCTGAATGAACCGTTCGGCCCTGCCCGAGTACACGACAAGACGATCCTCGGCATGACTGACGGCCGGGACAGCCAGGATTGCCACCAGAACACACGCGACGACTGATGCCGGGATGCCTCTGCGGCATGCGCGAATCCATCGTTTCACTGTGGCGTCCTCCTCGTGTTGTCGGTCAAATCCCGCCCGCAGTTCTTGCATGTCCCATCGGGCAGGAGGACAGGATCACCGTACAACTCCAGTTTATGGGTGTGAATCGTGAACCCGTTCCTGCTGGCGACTTCTTCCTGCAGGGCCTCGATCTGACAATTCTCGAACTCGATGATTTTCTCACAACGTGTACAGATGAGATGGTCGTGATGCCCTTTGTGCGCCACATTGTCGAACTGAGCCTTGTTGCCGAAATGCTGCTCTTGTGCAAGGCCGGTCTGGCACAGAAGTTTCAGCGTGCGGTACACCGTGGCCAGGCCAATATGGGGATCCTTCCGGGAGATGATCCAGTGCATCTCTTCGGCCGACACGTGTTCCATTTTCAAAAAAGCCGCGAGGATGATCTCACGCTGGCGGGTCAGCTTGAGACCTCTTTTCGCAAGGTACAGTTTGAGAATATCGAGTTCTCTGGTGGGTTTGGTCATACAGGATGAATCCCCATGCGTGCGGAGGCCCCATTAGAAC
>RKSG01000110.1 GCA_007570995.1 Nitrospirales bacterium | reverse complement strand
CCCCCTAACAGCTCACCCCAGACAGATGGATCGCGAGTTGACACAGTCGCTTCCGCTTCATCCGGGCAGTGAAGAAGCATGCTCCGAGTCTGGACGCACCCGTGCAACCGTCTCCGATAACGCTGGTGACGAGGTATTTTGAACTGGAGAGAACACCCCACCAAGCACGAAACTGGTCTTCGCGTGACTACGATGCCTGGATGGAAAACTTTCTCCCGTGTATACGGTGGCCGTTAGTGATTTTCTGTGACGAGTCGTCTTTGGAGAGAATCAAACGGCTGAGGGGACAGAAGCCTGCGGTGTATGGTGTAACGAGTTTGGAGGAGTTTTGTGTGTACCCGTATCGGGACATTTTACGGGTCCGGTGCCGTAACAAGTGGCCCGGTGTGCCAGTTGACTATTCCATAGTCGTGGACGAAAACCCCAATTTCCTTCGGCGTGCTATAGCGATGAACCCGTTTGGATCGGAGATGTTTTTCTGGTGTGACACAGGAGTGTTCAGGCCAAGTCGATTGAGCGGAGCAAAAGAGCTTTTCCGTCTATCTGAACGTATTGAGTGGCCTGATCTTCACGAGATCTCTATACGGCAGGCATTCGTCTCATTGTTCCTGGGGCTACAACGAAAAATGAAGCACAGCAGGTTTTTTTATCTTGATCGTCTTGTGCTTTCCTGAACGGGTTGAAGAAAACACACCCTTCGGGCAGATGGATTCAAACACCTGAGCACGCTTGTCATGCGATGTGCCAAGTGGCCGATTCCAACGACATGTGAGAGTCTGCATTGTCTGTCGGTTTCTTGTCAGGTCTCCCCGGCCTCGTTATAATGCCGCCCATGGCGCCGTACCCAAGTGGTTAAGGGGGCAGTCTGCAAAACTGTGATTCAGCGGTTCGAATCCGCTCGGCGCCTCCATTGCCTGAACGGAGGCCGGGCGGTAACGTGGACGATGAAGGCAGAGAACGGGATTGAGCGAAGGACGACGGGCTTCATTGAGGGAACATGTCACGATGAAACCGAAAGTCTCGGTCTTCGTCGGTACCAGCGTGGATGGGTTCATCGCATAAGAGGATGGATCCATTGACTGGCTGAACGAAGCCCATGCTGAGGCAGAGCGCCTGCGCGGTGTTGAATCATGGTGGACCGGATCGAGTGAATGCGGTTGCCAGAGAGGGTAGGTATCAAAAGAGCTTCTGAAAACACATGGCTGTTCCTCTCTCACAGATGTTCACCGTTGCACGTTACGTCATCTCGCAAAAAATCAAACGCGTGCAACGTTATCCGCTGGTGTTGATGCTGGAGCCAATCTTCCGGTGTAATCTGGCCTGTGCCGGGTGTGGAAAAATCCAGTATCCCGACCACGTGCTGGATCGGCGGTTGACGCCCGAACAATGTTGGGCCGCGGCGGAAGAATGTGGGGCTCCCATTATCAGCATCCCAGGTGGGGAACCGCTCATTCATCCGGAGATGTCGGACATTGTGCACGGGCTGATTCGGCGAAAAAAGTACGTGTATCTGTGCACGAATGCGATTCTCCTGGAGCGCAAAATTGATGACTATACGCCTTCAAAATATCTGACCTTCAGCATCCATATGGACGGATTGCGCGATGAACACGATCTTGCGGTGTGTCGTGACGGGGTGTTTGACGTGGCGATGCGTGCGATTCGGATCGCGTTACGCAAAGGGTTCCGGGTCACGACCAACACAACGCTGTTCAACGACGCGAATCCGGCCCGCGTGCGGGCCTTCTTTGATGCGATGATGGATCTGGGGGTGGAGGGGATGATGATCTCCCCCGGCTACAGTTATGAGAAGGCCCCGGATCAACAAGGCTTCCTGACACGCCGTCGGACGCAGAAACTCTTTTCCCTGTTGCTCACGAATCGTAAACGTGAATGGCGGTTTAACCAGTCCCCCTTGTTTTTGGAATTTTTAATGGGCAAGCGCGAGTATCACTGTACGCCATGGGGGAATCCCACCTATAATATTTTTGGCTGGCAAAAGCCCTGCTATCTCCTGCAGGACGGATACGCGGAGAGTTTCAGGGCCTTGCTCGACGAGACTGACTGGGATCGGTACGGCGTGGGGCGCAATGAACAATGCAAGGACTGTATGGTGCATTGCGGGTACGAAGCCTCAGCTGTCGAAGACACATTCGGTTCGTGGTCCGGGTTTGCCGGCACGGTCAAGGCCACGCTCTTTCCCAACGCGAGCTGATGTCCCCTCGTGTTTGCCCAGCCGTTCGACGGGATGACGTCTATGGCTCAAGAAACGACTGATCGTCCTTCTGAACGAACCCTCCAGGGACGGGTGGTGTATCCATGTTCGCAAGAGGAGCTGCTGCAGGTCGTCGGATGGGCATTTGATTACCGGGGCGATGTGACACTCGAACTTGCGTCCGGTGAATCCGTTTGTGGCTATCTCTTTAATCGGGTTACCAATGGCGGTGGTGCCTGTATTGAGATATTCCAACCTGATAACCCGACTCCTCTGAAAGTTTCCATTGGCGACATTCGGGGCATTCATTTTACAGGGCCGGATACGGCATCGGGGCAATCCTGGGAAGCCTGGGTTCAGAAAAAACAGCGTGAGGGCAAACCATAGACGCCGCCGGCTTTCCCTGTGCAACGTCTCGGTCATCGGGCGTCTCAACGAGAGTCTCGGCTTCCAATTTCCAGTCGTGCCTTGTCCTGCATCGTGCCCTGTGCAGAGACAGAGGCCGGCCCCGAGTGCTCGAGTTGAAGGACCGATGCATACGATTGACAGATACGAGTTCGTATGCTAGAAATCGGCGACCTTTTGCCCAGCGTTCTTATTCCTTTCCCGTTCAATGAGATTTGCCCGAGGGTTGAGAGGTGGTTGTGCTGGACTCTCCAACGAACAGTGCACAGGCTCTGGAAGTGCTCTCCCAAGCGGCAAGTCCTGAATATGATTCCCTGCAACCAATGAGATGTTCTCCCTCGCCGCTCCGTGAGGTGCCGTTGTGGTCTGTCACAACTGGGTCATGGCATGTGATGAACATGACTACGAGGCACCGGCCCGGAGTATGGAGTGATGTCGTCGCGAGGACGAGACAGGAGATTCGGGGAGAAATGTATGGCCCGTTCCGTGAAGGACCGGGACAGTGTCGTGCATGGCGGGGACAGCCGCAACAGAGTCGATTTTGTCAGGTGTGGATTTTAACCAGGTGAGGAGTTGTATGAAGAAGGACACATGCCGAAAGACAGTGGGTGTTATTGCGATGGTGGCGATGGGGTGGACAGTCTCAGCCTGCGGGGAAGCCAAGCCACCAGCCCCGCCTCCGCCTCCGCCTCCGGAATATGCCGACAAGCATATGCCGGACGGCTATTGGAACAATCCCGACATCATTGCGGAAGGGAAAGCCATCTATACCGGCGCGGAAAATATCGATGTCAACTGTGCCAGTTGTCATGGGAAAGATGGCAAACCTGTGAAGGCCGGTGCCAGAGATTTTCGTGGAACCGAACACATGAAGTTGTTCTCTGACTCCCAATGGTTCTGGCGTGTCTCTGAAGGTGTCAAAGGCACCAAAATGAAAGCCTGGAAGTCCAAGCTTTCCGAGGATGAGCGGTGGAAAGTGATTGCCTATGAGGCGACTTTTGGATTAAAGGACATGGAATACAGTGTTGCGAAGAAGCAATGGGTCCCTGCAGGAACATCCGGCGATGCTCCCGCGGCTTCCGGGGAATCGTCGAAGTAACCTGTGGCATTTTCCGATACGCAGGTTGGCCCGCTGTCAGCCAGAGAAGGAGGGCTACCACACTTGAAAGCTGTTACACGCAGTCTTTGGATTGTTCTCGGGCTTGTGCTGGGGGGGGTGACTGTCGCTTGGGCTCAGATTCCGCCTGCCCCGTCCGTAGAGCTCCCGTACACCGGCAATCGGACAGGTGTGTGGGTTGTGGCCCAACTTCATATTTTGTTTGCGGCCTTTATTTTGGGTGCGCCGATCTTTGCGGTCGTGTCGGAATGGCTGGGCTATAAAAATCAGGACCCGAAATATGATCGCCTCGCCAAGGAAATCACCAAAGTGACGGTGATTTTGTACAGCATGACAGCCTTGACGGGGGGACTGTTTATTTTTGTTCTGCTGGGCACCTACCCTGGTTTTACCACGTGGCTGATCAAGCATTTTTTCCTGGTGTTTGCCTTGGTGTATCCCCTGTTGTTTATTCTGGAAACGATTGTGCTGTACACGTATTTTTACTCTTGGGATTCGATGAAGGGTGCCAGAAAAGCCCGCCATATTGCCATTGGTGTCCTGTTAAACGTGGTGGGAACCGTCACACTGTTCGCCATTGACGGGCCCACGGCGTTTATGAACACGCCAGCCAAATCTGCAGAAGGCGTCTCATTGCTGGAGTTTATCCAGACCGCGGGGTTATGGGACAAGGTGGCCAATTACAGCTGGATGCCGCTGAATCTTCACCGGCTGGTCGGTAACGTCACATTTGGCGGGTTCATTGCCGGACTCGTGGCGGCATACATGTACATGCGGTCGGGAACGGATGAAGAGCGTTCGTATTATGACTGGATGGGGTTTGTGGGGAATCTGATTGGCGTGGGGGCTCTCCTGCTGCTCCCGTTCATGGGATACCTGCTGGCCTATGAGCTGTGTGATTATGATGCATCCATCTGTCCCTACATGATGGCCGACCAGCTGTCGATGTTCTTTGAAATGCAAGGTGCCATGGTCGGTCTGATTTTTTTAGCCAGCAACTATTATATCTGGCTGAGCATGAAGCGTATTCAGGGTGTAGAACAGGTGCGTATTTCAGGACTGGTCATGGTTGCGGTGATCCTCATTCCTGCCGTCATGGGACTGGCCTGGAAAATGTTTCCACCGCCGGAATGGCAGTCACTGATCTTTCTGGCGTTGCTGGTCCTGCTCCCGCCCCTTTTGAGCCGGCTGCCAGGTTTGCGGTTTACCGTTTCGTCCTTCACCATGATTAAGGTCGGGTTTTTGATGATTGTGGTAGCCGATGCCATCTGGATGACCCCGCATGGATTTGTGGCGACACAGGCGTTGGCAACGGAAGAGGTGGAGCTCCCGTCCTGGGCGGCTGAACTGGCACTGATGCCGGCGAAAAATGCCGCCGCGTTTACGTTGGTCTTCCTCACCATCGTCAACTATATTCTCTATAACCGGGCCATTCGGACCGGAACCATTATTTGGGGGAAAATTGATTTTGCGTCGCAGTTTGTGCTGATTTTCCTGGCCTTCAGTGCCATCTGGACGATGGGTCTGATGGGAACGGTGAGGTCGCTCACCCGAAAGTATTACCACGTCTATAACCTCTTTCCGGATTTTACCCCCGAGGCGTTTACGCCGACACTGGCTTATTCTGCTTGGTGGATCACGGGTGTCACGCTTGTTTTTTACCTTGTCGTGAGTTTTGCCATCCTTGTGACGTTGAAGCCAGGCGACCAGAAAGTGGAATCGGGGGAACCTGTGCCCGCTGGTGCGACTAAGGAAGGGTGGGAGAGCGTATGACTGAGCACAGTTTCAAACGGACCGTTATCAGGAACAGCGCGATAGGCGTCGGCGTGGGGCTTATCCTGGTACTGGTGGCGCGGGTCACGCATTTCCCGGTCGTGTTCCAGATGATGTTTTTTATTTACGCGATGCTGGGGGCCTTTGTCTTCATCCTGCTTGACGCGCCTTCGATGAAACGCCTTGAGGGGAGCCGGGCCGTGATCGGGCTCGTGGTGTTTTACCTCGTGATTTCGGCCGTGTACATTGGTGGGGCTGCTGGTCTTCCGCAGTATGACCCGGAAGTTGAAAAGGGAAAAATCGAGAAAGTCCTGAAGGCACGTCGTGCCAGAACCCAGCAGGGTAAGGCCGAAGAACTGATCGCCAGGGCACGTGTCCTGAACGAGCGGGCCACCGGTATTGAGCAACAGCTCAAGGCCCTGGGCGGCGGGGTTCAGGTTGCCGCAGGTGCGGAGGCACCCACCTCTGCTCCCGCAGCGATGTCTGCATCTGGCGATTTGCTGGCACTTGGCAAGGAGCAATGGGAGCTGCAGGAGTGCTACAACTGCCATAAACTTTTTGGGCAGGGCGGAAAGAAACGGGGACCTGAGCTGGATAATATCGGCAATCTCATGACGCCCGCCGATCTTCGACAGAAAATTCTTGATCCCAAAAGCTGGATGGCCGAAGGATTTGAAAAGCAGTACAAGAAAGGCAAAATGCCGGACAAGTATAAAGACCTGATGTTTGACGAAGAGATTGACGCGCTGGTTACCTTTTTGTCGTCGTTGAAAGATACGTCGGTGAATACTCCTAAGCCTGTCAAGATGCATTAACCCTCCGGACATTGTCGTGCCATGCAACCAAAAATCACAGCTAACGCACGATGCGTGGATGGAGAGGTCGGCAGCATTGCCAAAATCATTGTTGATCCGTTGTCCCACGAAATCAGCCATGTGGTCATCAGGGAACGCGGGGGACAGGGCGTTGAGCGCCAGGTGCCGATTGACCAGATTCAGGCAGTCCCGAATGAAGAAGAGGTGCTGTTACAGGGGTCAACGGACACATTCCGACAATGGCCTGTGCTGAATCGTGGCGACTATGTCACGATCCATGAGGTGGAAATTGCCCATCTGGAAGATCACCTGCACGTGGCACCAGGTGAAATCCTGGTTCCCTATCCTCGGCTCGAACAGGCGGTGCCTCGCCGGAGTTTTTTCGCGAATATGACGCATGCGATTGGCGCGTTGATTGCCTTGCCGCTGGTCTTTCCGGTTTTAAAATATCTCATGCAGCCCATGTATCGGCCGTTTGACAATACCTGGTTTCCCGTGGGCAATGTCAGAAAAGTCAAAAAAGAAAACATTGGGTACCAGTTCAAGTACACACGGGGCTTTAAGGAAGCGTTCATGCCGGAACAACACATCGAAAAAAATATCTGGGTCGTGAAGGCGACGCCGGCGGTTCAACAGGCCATCTACGGCGGAAAAGATAGAAAATTCTACGACGACAAGGGCAACGTTGTCTGGGTGAATAAAGCCAACGCGACACACATCGGCTTTTCGGGAAAATGTCCCCATCTGGGATGTGGCTACAAGTGGCGCAGGACGAAGAATTATCCTGATGGTGTGTTTTTGTGTCCCTGCCATTTGAGCATCTATGATGAGGCCGGCAAGGTCCTGGACGGGCCTGCCCCCCGGCCGCTTGACGTACTTCCCCTGCAAGTCAATGCTGTGGGGGACATGAAGATCATTGATGTGGAATATAAAGCTGGAGTCAAGAATCAAATCCGCCTGCTGTAAGTGTGTGTCTGATTTCCATGAACGGTTCTTCTCCCCATACCCCGAACGAACCCAACGCATTTGAAAAAGTCGTTGCTTTTGTCGATGAACGGGTCGGGCTGAAAACGATCCAGGCCAAAGTTCTGAATGAGCCTGTTCCAGGGGGCTCACGATGGGCCTATGCGTTCGGGTCGTGCCTGCTGTTCATCTTTATTATGCAGGTGGTCACCGGGATTCTGTTGATGTTTTACTACGTCCCGAGCATAGACCACGCGTATATGAGCACGCAGTACATCATTCACGAAGTGGATTACGGATGGTTTCTGCTGAGTTACCATTTCTGGGGATCATCGGCCATGGTGGTGATGGTGTTTGCTCATATGTCCCAGGTGTTCTTGTGGGGAGCGTACAAAAAACCACGGGAGCTGGTGTGGTTGGTCGGGCTTGCTCTCTTTGGCTTGGTCATGGCGTTCGGATTTACTGGCTATCTGCTTCCGTGGGATCAGCGGGCGTACTGGGCCACGGTTGTGGGCGTGGAAATTATGGACAAAACCCCGATCATCGGGGATTTTCTCGCCAGATTTTTGAAGGGAGGCCCCACACCTGGTCAAATGACGTTGAGCCGCTTTTTTGTCATTCACGTGATGGTGTTGCCGGCAGGCCTGATGGGGTTGGCCGGGCTTCATATTTTCCTGTTTCGCAAAGCCGGCCCGGCCGGCCCGTTCCGTGGAACCCCTGAACAACTGAAAGCCAAGACAGATTATTTTTTCCCACGGCAGATCTGGAAAGATATCGTGGCGATGGCTTCGGTGTTCCTGATCATTTGCAGTCTGGCGTTTATAGAGCCGGTGGTCCTGTTGGAAGAAGCGACGCCGGATCCAGGGGACTATCATCCGGAACCGGAATGGTATTTTCTCTTTCTCTTCCAGATGCTGCGCTTGAAAATTTTTTCCGGAGAATTCGGGCAATTTCTGGGTGCCATCGCGATTCCCGGAGCGTTTCTGGCTTTCCTGGCAGCATTGCCCTTTCTGGACAGGAGTCCTGAACGGGATATTTTTAAACGTCCGCTTGCGTTGATTGGCTGGATTGTCATTATGGCAGGCATTTTGCTTTTCACCGTGTCTGCCATTCTCAACAGAGAGTTTCTGGATTAAACGATGATGCCCAATGCGAAACTGGGGCTTCTGGTGTTCTGGCCGACGTTCTGGACCGGGTTTCCTGTCAAACTGGTCATCGTGATGTTGTTGCTGGCGATGCAGGTTCACCCGTGGGAAGGGAGCGGACTGTATGCCTTGCTGGTGCTCTCCGTGCCCATTGATATCTGGGCATTGGGACTCTGTGCACGCACCGTGCTGCTGGAACGCTTGCGTGTGGATCCTCCGAAAGGAACGGGGCTGCAGCTGTGGGTGCCCTGGGTGGTCTTTTCCGTCATCTATCTTCCCGTGACCTGTGTCATTGTTCGTGGCACCAAAGCCCTTGCTGCACGGGCTACAGATGGAACGCTTCATTTTGTCGCGACCCACCTCTTCACGCTGCCCATCGCGGAACGGATCAGCCTGGAGCTGGTGATGATCGGTGCTCCGGTCACGATTGTCCTGATCGCCATGCTGTATGGCTGGGTGTTTGGGTTGGGATTCCTGGCTCAACGCGTGGTGCGTGCGTCCACACCCGTTGACGGCACATTCCAGGATATTGTTCACCAGTGGGATCTCCTTCGGATCCCCAAGGATCAACCGCTGTTGCTCACGGTCTTCACGGGCGTGGCCGTTGCCTTGATTATGTTGTTCTGGGGGGTGCTCCCCGTGAGCACCCCGCACCCGCATGAGGAATACGAGTTTATCCACGTCAGTAAGGTGGAACAAACGATTGTGCCTCACGAGATCATCGCTGATACCGAACGCATACTCTCTCGTGCCGAAGCCACGCTGAAGGCGATGGAGAAAGATTCCAAAAAGCCATGAACCGTCGTGGAGCAAACGATGCTGGATTTCTCTTCCGCGAGAATGGCGGAGTGGACGGAACCTGTCATCCCTGTGAAAACAGGAATCCCTGTCCTTGCAGGACTGGCCAGACCTGGGAGAGGAGTTGATGAATCGGTTTCTGGCTAGTGCTTTAGGGTACTTGAATGACGTGGTTGGTTTTCTCATATGCTTGACATGTGCGATAAGCGGGGGGCTGGCCGGGGCAGCTTGGGGTGAAGTTGGATTTGGCTTCTTTTTGGGCAGCGTGATTGGAATGATCAGCGCCGTCGTGGTGTGTGGGTTCACTGCCCTGCTTCTTGATATCCGCAATACTATCCGCAATATACTGGTCGAATTGCGGGATACATGAGGGACCATAAACAAGTGAGGGACCACGATATGAAGGACCACGGCACAGATGAACCACGGCGATCCCGGCTGCCATCGACGAAATTCTGGGCATGGAGTGTCCTGTGGACGCTCGTCCTCCTCCCGACCTGGGTCTGGGCGCAGGATGCTGCGACGCAAGCCATGTCCGTGGAATATCGGGACATTCCGGGAATCGGAAGCCGGAATGTGATCTGGGTCGTGGCCCAGCAGCATTTGCTCCTTGCCGGGTTTGTGCTGGGGGTGCCGATTTTTGCCTGGGTGTGTGAACTCGTGGGATGGAAGAGCAATGAAGCCCGCTATGACAAACTGGCAAAAGAATTTACCAAACTGTTGACGTCGGCCTACGCGACCACGGCATTGTTCGGAGGGATTCTGCTGTTTCTGCTGATCGGCCTGTATCCAAAACTGATGGCGTACCTCTCCGACATTTTCTTTCCATCCTTCCTTGCCTACTGCATGTTGTTTCTCATGGAAACCGCCGTCCTGTACATGTACTGGTACGGGTGGGACGCCATGCAGGGCAGCAAAAAATGGATTCACCTGTCGCTGGGATTTCTGCTCAACCTGTTTGCCTTGGGCATTATGATTGTGCCCAATTCCTGGGCCACGTTCCAGGCCAGCCCCGTCGTGGTGGGGGATGGAACGGCGATTGAGCGGGCATGGGCGGCTATGTGGAATCCCACGTGGTGGCCGGTCAATATCCACCGACTCATTGCGAACGTGGTCCTTGGTGGGTTTATCTGCGGGGCCTATGCGGGCATCCGGTATCTGCTGGCCACCAGTCGGGCGGAACGGGAACATTACGACTGGATGGGCTACGTGGGGAACTTCATCGGGGTGTTTGGCATGCTCCCTCTGCCTTTCGCCGGGTACTGGCTGATGCGGGAGATTTATCAGTACAACCAGCAAATGGGCATTACCTTGATGGGAGGATTTCTGGCATGGCTCTTTATCCTGCAGGCCATGCTCATTGGCGTGCTGTTCCTGGGCGCCAATTATTATTTCTGGATGGGGATTACGTACCGGATCCCAGGTTCTGAACAACGCTACCGGAGACCGGTGCTGGCCATGCTGATTGTGCTGATGGTGTGTCTCGGCGTGTGGATGACTCCCCATTCCCTTGTGGCCAGTCTGGAGGAAGCCAGAAAAATGGGTGGCACCCATCATCCGCTGCTTGGCGTCTTCGGTGTGATGTCTGCCAAGATGACCGTTTCGAATCTCATGATCCTGGTTACCTTTATGAGCTTCATCATGTACTGGCGGGCCGGGAAGCAGGAGACGGCCGCATGGGCCCGGGTTGCCAAATCAGTGATGGGGGCGCTCTTGGTCATCGCCGGCATTGCCGTGATTGTGCTGGGGGTCTGGGGCTATTTCGTGCCGGCCATTATCCGGATTAATTATTTCTCCGTCGCCCAGGTGCTGATCGTGTTGTTTATCATGCTCACGTTCACACCGTTGACGGCTGTGCTGATGAAAAGCGCCAGGACCACAACGGAAATGGTCTGGGGGCAGATGCCCATCCGCGCGGCCTATTGTTTGGTGTCCAACGCGGTCATGGTGATCCTGCTCATGTCATTGATGGGCTATGCCCGATCATCGTCGCGGGTCCATTGGCATATCTATGGGGTGATGCGCGATACCTCTGACTATGCGTATTCTCCGGCGCTGGGCTATGCTGCTGCCTTTATGTCTCTGAATACGTTCGTGTTTTGTCTGCTGGTGGCCTTTATCTTCTGGGTTGCCACGATGGGCGATGCAGGAAAGAAAGGGCCGGAGCAGGGTCAACGTGAGCAAGACCCGGCCAGGGTTCCCGAGGGTATGATGCCGGCAATGGCCGGAGGGTCGCCGGGAAAAGACCACCATGCCCGGGCACAGGTCAGCGGATGGGATGGCGTATCATGAACGATCGGCGATGGAAGAACATAACCGGAGCGAGAACTCATGAGTGAAGTGGCCTTACTCCAGATCATTGGACTCGTTGTCGTCGGAATCGGCATCGGGATTCTGCTCTTTCTGCAATCGAAATTCCTGAGAGTCATGGGTTTCGTGATTATTGTCTTGGGGACGTTCAGCCTCATTGCCCTGGGTGTGCCACAGATGGCTTCCCTCCCACCGGCGATTGAGACGTTTGATATTACCAAAGTCAACACACCGGATGATCTGGCTGGGATCGGTCAGAAAATTTTCTTCAGCAAGGGCCAATGTGCCCTGTGTCATTCCATTGGCCCCAGCGAATCTGCCAGGTGTCCCGATTTGAAAGGTATCGGGGCCAAACTCTCGCCGGAGTTTATCTACGAAAGTCTCACTGATCCCCAAGCCTACATTTACTTGGATTTCCGACATGAAGATGTGCCAAAGGAATATCCGGCTCGCATGCCCCATATCAACAAGAACCCGATTGCCTTGTCGGAACAGGAAATTTATTCGGTGATTGCGTTTCTCCAGAAAATGAGCGGCGAACCCATTAGTGTCAAGGTCGAGGACGTACTTGGGATCTCTGAAAACGGTTCGACAGAGGTTGCGTCCGTCGCAGACCACGGAGCCTAACCAGCCAGGAGCGTGACACATGAAAAGTTCCCTTGCGAAGACGGCAATCCTGTTAGTGGGCATGTATGTGTTTCTCAAGTTCATTCTCCCCTTGTTCACTGCGCCGTTGCCTGCCAGTTTAATTTTCCTCTACGTGGCCCTCACCTTTGCCGCTGCCGCGATTTTCTACACGATGAGCGGCGCGGGGCTTGATGACTTTATGGGCCCCATTGGCCGTTTTCTGACCGGCGAGGGACAGACCGGTCTTGCCGGTACTGCCCGCCTCATCGTGTTTGCATTATTCCCCGTGTTGGTGGGGTGGCAAACGTATACCAAACTGGCACCGAGTGACATGCCCCCGGCGGAAAACCGGACCATTCACCCCGCGCCTCCTGGTGAGTTCGTCGGGCTGGCCAACCCGTTTCCGAGAACCCCGGAAAATATTATGATGGGGCAGGGCCTGTATGCGGCATTTTGTTCCCCCTGTCATGGTGCCAACTTTGACGGAAAAGGCCCGGCCGCCGTGGGATTTAACCCGCCCCCGGCGAATTTCAGCGATCCGGGTACCATTGCGCAGTTGCAGGAATCCTATTTGTTCTGGCGCATCAAAAAAGGCGGAGTGGGACTGCCGGTTGAAGGCATGCCGTGGAAATCCGCCATGCCTCGATGGGAAAAAGAGTTGCCGGATGAATGGATTTGGAAAATCATCATGGGCGAGTATGCAGGGGCCGGCCAATCCCCGCGTACATGGGAAGAAGAGGAATAATCACAAGGATGTATCCAGGGTGCACGTTGTGTTCAAGGCGTTTAGCTCAAGTGTGGCCTTGGTGGTGTGTCTTGGGCTGTTTTCGGCCTTCTCCTTCGCTCAGTTCTATGGCGGGACGGATCGTGACCTGGACAATGATGGGATCTGGGATTATGGCCGTGGCGGTACGGATCGTGACCTGGATAACGATGGGCGCTGGGATTATGGTCGCGGTGGGACGGATCGTGACCTGGACAACGATGGGCGCTGGGATTATGGTCGCGGTGGGACGGA
>RKSG01000131.1 GCA_007570995.1 Nitrospirales bacterium | reverse complement strand
GCGATGGCTCCCCGTGTCATCCGCCGCGGACACGCGGTGCCCTGCCGTCTGTCTCGGTGGTAGCGGATTCGCACCTGAAATCTGTATAATGAGGTCAGGCTTTTTAGGAGGCACGGCAAACAATGAACGCAACGTTACATCGGGCGATTTCGAGTTTTTACAATCTGGTCTATGAGGCGCAGGCGTTTTCGACGACCATGTCTCGCATTGATTCCGCCGACCAGGATCGATATCTGGGGCAGGGTGAGGGTCTCAACTGGGTCCTGGATCGCTGTCAGGAGTTTGAAGATGTGGATCAGAATCTCACCACGGCGTCCCTGTACAAACTGTTGGACGACGTCAAATCGGATCTCGAGCATGAGTTGAATGTGCAGCGGCGGGAAAAGGGCAGACGGGCGGACGGGCGGGAAGAAGCTCTGAACTTTGTCACCAGTTACCTCGTCAGTTTGCTGACGGCCACGCAGATTGAATCGGAGAAAAGTCCCGTTTGATATGTCCCCTGTGTGGGGGGGACATGGGGCTGTCGTGTCCGGCTCCGGGCCTTCGTGTTATGAGAGAGGGAGCGTGTTGGTGATGTCTACCGCGGGCAAAGCCGGGGCGAACTATACAAAAGAGTGGATGATCTTTGCCATTTGCCTTGGTCTGGGCGGGCACATTGCCCTGGCGTTGCTGTTACATGTCCCGGAACCGTGGCCTGCCGAGACGTTGTGGCTCAACGGGGTCATCCTTGCTCTTGCCGTCTATCTGGGCGTGCAACTCCTTCGCTCGGTGTGGTGGTTGTGCAGGGGCCGACGCTCGGAGGGGGGCCTGAGGTGAGAAAAGGCTCCGGCCTGAAACCGGGGTGCCGGTTTGCCTGGGCGGGAAGAGAGACTGGCCCTGTCTACCTACAGGAGTCCTTCAACGGCGATGCCTTCCTCGACGAGCATGAGTGGGATCGTATCCCGGATCGGATACAGCACTTTTCCATCGCTTCGCAGTAACCCGCCATCAAGTGGATGCTGAACCGGTGTCCCGCCTTTGTTGCGTACTTCCCCTGCCGCGATTTTCTGATTGAGCGTGGCGAGGGTCTTGGTGTCCAGTGCCGTGAGAGTCTGTTTCGTTTCCGGGCAACATAAAATTTTCCACAGATCGGGGTCGAGATTCATGGACGGGGCTACCTGATCGTGACGTGTCTCGTGGTTCATGCCTTCCTCTCCGTCCTGTCCGCCCTCGCTTCCACGGGGGGGCTGTTTGTGTTCGCTGCCTGCCTGCCATACACTAATCAACCGTGAGGGTGAGTGCAAGGAACCGGATGTATGCCCATGGAAGGGAAACAACTGTCGGATTGTCATATTCGTCTGGCCGAAGTCCGGGACGTGGATGCGCTGGTTGAGTTTAACCTGTCGCTCGCGTTGGAGACGGAGAAGCGACAATTAGAGCGTACCCGGCTGCGGGCTGGTGTAGAATCGTTGCTCTCTGATGCTGCCAGGGGCATGTATGTCGTGATGGAGCACCGGCCGTCTGGTCTCGTGATCGGGCAGGTCATGATCACCTTTGAGTGGAGTGACTGGCGCAATGCGGTCTTCTGGTGGTTGCAGAGTGTGTATGTTCACAGGGAGTGGCGGCGGCTGGGTGTATGGACGCGATTATACGGCTACGTATTGCGGGAAGCCGAGAGTCGTGGGGACGTGGCGGGCATTCGTTTATACGTCGAGCAGGACAACACCATTGCCCAGACGGTATATGAGCGCATGGGGTTATCTCCCCCGCCGTATCGTGTGTTTGAGAAGGATTTCATCCTGCCGTCCTGATTTGGATGAAGAAGACAGAGACCGATGTCGTGAGGGCGTGGCGGGAGTGCTGTTCCCTCTCCTTGGGAGAGAGTCAGGGTGAGGGGCCGTATTCAGAGCACCGTCCCGCCGAACGTGTCCTGGTTCAATCCCCGACACTCGTTCCCCGAATCAATGTAGAGAGCAGGCGTAACGGACCTTGTTCATCCGGGGCCTGATGGTGGACAGTCGGACGTCCTGCTGTTAGACTGCTGACTGTTGCGCGGGCGGGCCTGTGTGCTTTTGCCGCATGGGTCATGCCACATAGGCTCTGTGGTACAGAGTGAATCTCGTCTTCACGAAAGGAAAAGGAGGACATGATGGTCAAGGAAATTCTCCACTGGGGCTGTGCCGGTGTGCTGATGGTGTTGGTCGCTGTCGTGGGAGGGACAGGAACAGGTTTCGCCGCGGAACAGGAACCAGAACCGAAACCGGTCAAGACAGAATCCGGGCTTGTCTATGTTGATCTCGTCGAAGGCTCCGGCCAGCAGGCGAAGGACGGAGACACCGCGGTCGTGCATTATACGGGCTGGCTGGAGGATGGGACGAAGTTCGACAGCTCGGTGGATCGCGGGGAACCCTTTTCCTTCCGATTGGGTGCCGGCCGGGTCATTAAAGGATGGGATGAGGGGGTCGTCGGAATGCACGTCGGCACCAAACGGAAGTTGACCATTCCATCTCACCTTGGATACGGCGAACGTGGGGCGGGTGGTGTCATTCCCCCCGATGCCACCCTGATTTTTGAAGTGGAGCTGCTTGATCTGCGGTAAGAAAAAAGCCCCCCCTCCGTCCCCTGGTCAAACCCAGGGGCATGCCTTCCCGCAGTGAGTTGAGCGGGAATCCAGGGGGGATCCTGGCTGCAGATCCTGTTCGTGCCCGCCGGCTCAGCCACACGGCGTCCGGTTCCCTGTCTCATGAAACACACGCCCCTGTACGAGGCTCACGTGGCCCGCAAAGCCAGAATCGTGGACTTTGCGGGGTGGGCCATGCCGCTCCAGTATGCGGGCGTGCTGGCTGAATATCACGCCGTCAGAACCACGGCGGGGTTGTTTGATGTGAGTCACATGGGGCGCCTTCACGTGGAAGGGCCTGGGGCCGTATCGTTCCTGCAACGCGTGACCACCAGTGATGTGCGGCAGGTTGCGCCGCTGCGTTCCTGCTACTCGATGATCTGTAATCCCGAAGGCGGCGTCAAGGACGATGTGTTCCTCTCCAGGTGGGATGAAGAGCGGTTTGGAGTATGTGTGAATGCGTCCAATCTCGACAAGATCCGAAGCTGGTTTTCCCTGCAGCAACGTGACGGGGGGGAGCCTGTCCGCATCATTGATCGTTCGGAGGATGTCGCTCAGCTGGCGTTACAGGGGCCGGCGTCCAGGACGCTGTTATCTCAACATGTGACGGCCGCACTGGATGAGCTGAAACCGCGGCATGGCCTTCGTGGGCGTGTCTGTGGTGAGGATTGTCTGATTACGCGCACCGGCTACACCGGCGAACTTGGGTATGAAGTCCATGTCCCGGCCGCTGGGGTGTGTCGGGTCTGGGATGCCCTCCTGCGGTCTGGTGAGACGCTCGGCCTGATGCCGGCCGGGTTAGGTGCGCGTGATTTACTGCGGCTTGACATGGGATACCTGTTATATGGTCAGGAGCTGACGGAAGCGATGACACCCATCGAGGCCAATGCCGAATGGGTCGTGAGTTTCAGCAAGGGCTCATTTATCGGTGAACCTGTCCTGAAGCGGCAAGTTGAACAGGGGACGTCCAGACGTCTGGTGGCGTTCGAGTTACTGGACAAGGCCGTGCCGCGTCGTGGAATGGCCGTGTTCGTCGGGGATCGGCAGATCGGGGAAGTCACCAGCGGGAACCTTTCGCCGGTGTTGCAAAAAGGCATTGGCCTGGCCTACGTGGAGCCGGCCTGTGCCAGGTCAGGCGTCGCGTTTGACATCGATCTTCGCGGCAGGCGGTTACCCGCGCGCGTTGTCGTGCCGCCCATGTACAAAAGGCCAGTGCGGGGGCGTGGCTGATGCCCTCATGACGTCGCGTGTAGCCTTTCGCGGTCTGTCTATGGATAACCATTCATGAAAACCCAGGTCTATCGAGGCAGGATCATTGATCTGTCTGTAGAGACGGTGACCTTGCCGAATGGTGTGACGACGGACCTGGAGATCATCACCCACCCTGGTGCTGCGGCTGTTGTCCCGATGAAAGACGATCGGACAGTCGTCATGATTCGGCAGTATCGTCATGCTGTGGGAGGGTTTATTCATGAAATTCCCGCGGGCAAGCTGAATCCTGGCGAAGACCCGCGCGATTGTGCCCGGCGCGAAGTTGAGGAGGAGATCGGCTACAAAGTGGGTCGGTTAGAACCGCTCCTGAGTCTGTGGACGACGCCTGGCTTTACCAATGAAATCATCCACCTGTTTATGGCAAGCGATCTCTCTCCGGGCGTGCAGGCCCTGAGTGCGGATGAAGTTCTGGAGGTCATGGACATGCCCCTTGCTGCCACCCTGGACCTCATCAGAGACGGTGCCATCCGGGATGCCAAGACGATCATCGGGCTCCAGGCAGTCTGTCTCCGGCAATTGCCCCCCCCTCCGTCCCCTGGTCAAACCCAGGGGCATGCATTCCCGCAGTGAGTTGAGCGGGAATCCAGGGGGGGTGTGAGAAACGACACGGCTATGGCGCATTTCACGGGCAAAGCCGGAACGCCCGTGTCCGATAAAAGCCCATTCCGTCCCCTGGTCGCGGGGTGCCAGGGGCATGCATTCCCGCAGCCTCCCCTCCGTCATTCCCGCAGTGAGTTGAGCGGGAATCCAGGGGGGCGTGAGAAACGACACGGCTATGGCGCATTTCACAGGTAAAGCAGGAACGCCCGTGTCCGATAAAAGCCCCCTCCGTCCCCTGGTCGCACGGGGCACCAGGGGCATGCCTTCCCGCAGCCCCCTCCGTCCCCTGGTCGCGGGGCACCAGGGGCATGCCTTCCCGCAGCCC
>RKSG01000149.1 GCA_007570995.1 Nitrospirales bacterium | reverse complement strand
GCGCCAGGGGCATGCATTCCCGCATTCCCCCCGCCGTCATTCCCGCAGTGAGTTGAGCGGGAATCCAGTGGGTGGCCAGGGGCATGCTTTGCGGGATTCAACATGGCCTTCATGTCTTTGCCGGCCTTGAAAAACGGCATCCGTTTTTCAGGAACGAACACCGGCTCCCCGGTTTTGGGATTGCGCCCGTCCTTGGTACGTCGAAGGCGCAGGCGGAAACTGCCGAACCCGCGAATCTCCATTTTCTCGCCTTGTTGTAAGGCGTCACGGATGGAATCAAACATGCAATTCACCACCTTTTCCGCCTCGCGGCGGCTGAGTGCCTTGGTTTTCTCCAGGAGCGCCTCAGTCAGGTGCGCTTTGTTCATGTCCTCTCCTTACTGCAATTGCCTGCCCCTGGCCCACGCCCCTGGATTCCTGCGTGCGCAGGAATGACGGAGGGGGTGAGGTGTGCTTTGTTCATGCCCTCTTCCCACTGCCATTACCTGCCCATGGCGCCTCCCACCCCCTGGATTCCTGCGTGCGCAGGAATGCATGCCCCTGGCCCCTGGTCAAAGCCAGGGGCATGCTTTGACCAGGGGACGGAGGGGTGACCAAGGAGCTGCCCCTCGATTGACCTGTGCCCCCACCCACACGCATGGCCCGTTCCCTTAAAACGCCATCAAATACATGAGGTTCATTCCCGTTTGAACGGGCCATGCGGGCGTGTTCCCGAACAGGGAGCCCATCAGCCACTTACGGAATGAAAACGGGGGAGTGGTCTCGACGACCGGAGGCGTGCCTTCCATCCCGCTCATCTCGGCAGCCAGTTTGACGGCATCATGCAGATCGCCAAGCTCATCAACGAGGAGCTCATCTTTGGCTTGTTGCCCGGTCAGCACGCGCCCGTCCGCCAGACCTTCCACGTCGGCAACATCGAGCGAACGTCCTTCGGCCACCGCCTCGATAAACTGACGATGGGCATCATCCATCATCGACTGCAACAGTTGACGATCATCCTCCCCCATCGTGCGAAACGGGGATCCCACATCTTTATACCGCCCACTCTTAATGACGAAATTTTTGACGCCGATTTTGTCCATCAGATCTTCCAGATTGGCCAGTTGCATAATCACGCCAATACTGCCCGTGATCGTCCCAGGGTTGGCAAGAATGCGATCCGACGCCACCGCAATATAATAGCCCCCGGACGCCGCCACCGTCCCCATGGAGGTCACCACCGTTTTCTGCTTTTCCCCCCGCACGCGTTTGACGGCACGGTAAATTTCCTGAGAGGGGGTCACCCCGCCGCCGGGAGAATCAATCCGCAGGACAATGGCTTTGACGAGTGGATCGTCGCCATACGTTTCCATTTCCTTCAACGTCGGCCCGGCATCCAGAATGGGGCCTTCAATCCTGACCAGGGCGATCCGCTCTTTGTTGAGCATGACGAGGGTCGGCCACACGGCGTTGCCCACAATGACCAGAATTATCCCGCTCATCACAGACCAGAAGACCCGGCGCCGCCGCTGCCGCCGGGCTGACATGGTCAATGTATCGTTGTCGTCTTCCATAAACACTGCCCGACGCCTGCCCCTGGTGCCTCCTATCCCCTGGATTCCTGCGTCCGCAGGAATGCATGCCCCTGGCGCCCCGAGCGACCAGGGGACGGAGGGGCATGACCAGAGAACAGCCGTTTTACGTACGCTCCGATCGTGATGATGCTTGGGTTTCCTTATCCCGGATGACCCGGCCGAGACTCTGATCAATTTCACCCTGAGGACGAACAGGCTCCGCAGAATCCTGATACCCCGATTCCTGCGGCCCGCCCGCCGCCCTCAAGGCGATTTTCCGCTCGTCACAATCCACTTTGACAATCCTGACAGTCACAGGCTGGTCAACGTGAAAGATCTCTCTCAGTCTCTCCGATCCATCCACGCCAATTTCGCTGACGTGGGCCAATCCCTCCACATCGTCTTCAAGTCTGACAAACACCCCAAAATCCGTGATCTTGGACACGACCCCTTTCACCTCGGTCCCGACCTGATACTTGGCAGGAATTTCCGATTCCCACGGATCAGGGGTCAGTTGTCTGTACCCCAGAGACAACCGCTCTTTTTCTTTATCAATGCACAAAATGACCGCCCCCACGCGCTGGCCTTTCTTAAACAATTCCGAAGGGTGCTTGATGTGCTTGGTCCAGGACATGTCGGAAATATGAATCAGCCCGTCAATGCCTTCATCCAGCCCCACAAAGGCCCCAAAGTCCGTGACACTTTTCACCTTGCCTTCGATCTGCGTGCCCACAGGGTAACGGGACTCAATGAGGTCCCAGGGATTGGGCACGGTCTGCTTCATGCCAAGAGAAATTTTTCGGCCCTGCTGGTCCACATTCAGCACCTGGGCTTCAATGCGATCGCCCACCGAGACCACGCGGGAAGGATGACGGACATCATGCGTCCAGGACATCTCCGAAACGTGGACGAGACCTTCCACGCCCGGCTCCAGTTCCACAAACGCGCCATAATCCGTGAGGCTCACGACCTTGCCATGGACACGCGAACCCTGGGGATATTTGCTCGCGATGTCCATCCAGGGATCGGCGGTCCGTTGTTTGAGGCCCAGCGAAATGCGCCCCGTCTCGCGAGCGTACTTGAGCACCAGCACCTCTGCCCGATCGCCCACGGAAAAAATATCCGACGGATGCCCCACGCGCCCCCAGGACATATCGGTGATGTGCAGCAGGCCGTCAATGCCCCCCAGATCCAGAAACGCGCCATAGTCGGTGATATTTTTCACCGTTCCCTGAATCAACTGCCCTTCGGCAAGGGTCGCCAACGTGCTTTGCCGCCGTTTATCCCGCGTCTCCTGCAGCAGGACACGACGGGAGATGACAATGTTGCCGCGCCGGTGATTGATTTTAATAATTCGAAAAGAGAAGACACAGCCCACCAGCCCATCCAAATCGCGGACAGGGGTCAGATCAATCTGCGAACCGGGCAAAAACGCCTTGACCCCGATATCAACCATCATCCCGCCTTTAATGCGCGCGACGATTTTCCCTTCGACCTCTTTCTCCTCCTGATGGGCGACTTCCAGCTCCTCCCACACTTTCATCTTATCCGCTTTTTCTTTGGAAAGGAGTAAGTTCCCTTCCGCATCCTCACGTTGCTCCACGTACACTTGGATCGTGTCGCCCACAGTCAGCTTGTCGAGTTCATCCGGAAGAAACTGACTCATCGAGATGCGCCCTTCCGACTTATACCCAATATCCACCACGACCTTGTCTTTCTGAATGGCGACCACCCGACCTTCCGTGATCGTGCCCTCCTCAAAATTCTTGAACGTTTCTTCATACAAGGCTTCCAACGTCTCGCGATCCAGTTCTTCGCCGGTGTTTGACATCGTGCTCATGAGAAATTCCTAACCTTTGGTCGCCTCCCCCTGGATTCCTGCGCGAGCAGGAATGCATGCCCCTGGGTTTGACCAGGGGACGGAGGGTGACAGCAACCGTTGCAGCAGGGATCGAGCCGGGATCAACGTGGAGGCCCTATCCCTCGGGTTCATGTTAACGGTACAGCTGAATGATCCACGCCGCCCAATTCAGCAATCCGCGCCATTACCTGTTGACTGATGCGTTGGTATAACTCTTTTCCCTGGTAGTGCCGACATTCTTCACGAAAATCCATAGACTCGCCAAACAACACTTCCACCGGATGCAACCGGAGCCACGTGGCCCCCATGGGAAGGACCTCATAGGTCCCGCGGAGATAGACAGGCACCACGGGGCACTGAGCGGTGGCCACCAGCGAGCCGACGCCGAGTTTGCCAGTCTGCAAGGTTCCGTTCGGCGTTCGAGTCCCTTCCGGGAAAATCACGACCGTCCGGCCTTCCCTGAGCAACTCCACGACCTCCTGGAACGCTTTGCGATCCCAGTACCCAGGTTTCAACGGAATCCATCCCAGTGACCGCAGGAGGCGACGCACGAGACCATGCGGAAACAAATTGGCCCGCCCGATGTAAAAGAGGCGGCGTCTGATCCCACATCCCAACAGGGGAATATCGGCATAACTCGCATGATTGGCCGCCAGCAGCACACCACCCGATGCTGGAACGTGCTCAACCCCGCGCGTGCGATAACGCAGAAACACGACGCTCAGGGCACGACAGAGGCCCCACAGCATGCCATACGCCACCGCACTCACGAGCGACCTGGGATCCAGTCCATCATGTTCTCGACCACCTGGTCAACCGTCAGCGATGAGGAATCAATCCGCACCGCATCATCAGCCGGTTTCAGCGGAGCGGTGTGACGCGAGCAATCATTCCTGTCCCGCTCCTGAATGTGCTGCTGGATTTCGCTCGACTGCTCAGGGTAGCCGGCTCGTACCATCTCACGATACCGGCGCGCCGTTCGGGTGTCGAGGTCGGCCTCAAGAAAAAATTTCGCGTCGGCATCAGGAAACACTCGGGTGCCCATATCACGACCCTCCACCACAATTCCGCCCACGCGGCCATACTGTTGCTGAATCGGCAACAAGCGCTGGCGTACAGATGGCAGCATCGCCACGGCAGACGCCAGCCGGCTGATGTCGGGGGAACGCAACTGAGACGTGACCTCCTCGTCGTTGATAACAATGCGCGTCACCCCCCCTTCGAGAAACACCTGCATATCCATGGAGGCCAGCAGGGACGCCATTGCCGCGGCATCCGAACAGTCGATCCCCGCCCGGTGCACCGCCCACGCCATCGCTCGATAGAGGGCGCCCGTATCAAAATAGGCATAGCCCAAACGCGAGGCCAGGGCAAACGCTGTTGTGCTTTTCCCCACACCAGCCGGGCCATCAATCGTAATGACCAGGCCTTGCCTCCGGGC
>RKSG01000070.1 GCA_007570995.1 Nitrospirales bacterium | reverse complement strand
GGAGAGGGGAGGGCGTGTTTCTGTGGTAAGGCAGGGGAGTGGGGGCCTGGCGTTTCCCTCTCCCTCTGGGAGAAGGCTTAAGGGTGAGGAGACACAAACATCAACGAACGTCCCAGTCGGGTTGCTGTGTGACGGCCTGGGGTTGCTGAAAACGTTCTCTGGTGGGATGATAACGACAGAACGGCGCACGGTGCATCACGCCCCTGGTCATCCCCTCCGTCCCCTGGTCAGAGCCAGGGGCATGCATTCCTGCGCATGCAGGAATCCAGGGTGGGGCGCCAGGGGCATGCTTTGCAGAGGAGAGAATGAATTGAGTTCAAACGTGGAAGAGCGCATTGAGGAAGTGGAATTGGCCAACGATGAATTTTATCATGCCTTTGCCAGTCTGGATATTGGGAAAATGGACAAAATCTGGGTGCAGCAGGAATATGTGACGTGCATTCATCCAGGCTGGAGCATTAAGAAAGGGTGGCCGGAGGTTCGGGATTCGTGGGTTGTTATTTTTAACAACGTGTTTTCCATGGATTTTGCACTGACGGATGTTCAGATTCAGGTCGCCGGTGACGTGGCCTGGGTGACCTGTACGGAAAACATTGCGAGTCGGCACGGAGAAACCACACAGAACAGTCGGGTGGTCGCGACCAATCTGTATGAGCGGATGGAGGAAGGCTGGAAGATCATCCACCATCACGGATCGCCGTTAATGGAATAGACGCATGGCGGGCGTGGTGGGAGATCGTGCCAGGACGGCCCTTAGTGAGCGAGCGATTGTTTCCATTCCTCCACGGTGGCGTCACGCTCCACCATGGTCATGCCATTATATTTCCTGAACAGCCCTTTGCCGCCTGTTTTGCGCCTCCACGTGACAAAGTCGGCAAAATGGTCTTTGCAGACAATGCCCGTTCCCGCCGGGGCGTAGCCCTGGTTCGCGCATCCTTCAATCATACAGTGTTGCGTGTTCATGCCGTTGCCTCCTCCGAGAATGCCTGTGTGTCAGTATGCGCAACGGGCACGGACAATTGCAATGGCCTGTACGTGTGCCTCCCTGCTTCGATATGACAACCAGCCGGCCGTCTCCACCATGGCCTGCTGAATGCCTTGCATTCCCGCCGACCGTCTGGCTATCGTGACCGACAGGTTGATTGACGGCGAACCCCCGTTCTGGAACGGATTTGGAAAGGAGAGTGCCCTGTGCCAACAGCTCAAGAGGTCTTTGAAAGTGTGAAAAAAGCGGCCCTGGCGGCGACCGGGCCGGATGAACGTGCCTTGCAGATTGATTACAACGCCTTGGAGAGGAAATTCGTGTCGGCTCTGGCGGGGCGGAGCATCATGATCTTTCATATCAATCGCCATTTACCGGAAGGTTACGAGGACCAGGGACACTTCAATGTCATCGTCGTGACGGCAGGGAATGTGGTGTATGACATGGTCATTGGCGATGAATATTTTCGCTATGATATTTTTGCCGCCGCCGATCTGAACAAAATCCAGACCATTGACGGCATCTATAAGGACGCGGAAAAGCGCGAAGAGATTCCCTTTTTGAGTGTACGTCTTCAGCATGGCGACGAGGCGCATATTCTCCTGGGCCTGGATGATGCCCAACGCGAGACGGCCCTGGCCATTGGTGCACGCCTGTCGCTGGCTCGCCATCCCGAATAGAGGCCGGACAGACCGTTCGCGGCCCGTTACCGTGGAAGCACGCTGGTTGCCTGTGCCTGGGAGCGGGTTGTCACCGGGTCCGTGAGGCAGGCCACGGCAGAGCATGCACGCGGCGTTGCCACAAAAGAGGATTTGGCTGTTCTCGAAGCTGATTTATGCCGGGGCTGGTGGATTCAGGGGGAGGGCTGATGGCCGCCATGAGGGCGTTGGCTGCCGTTGCACGCTTGGTCTGATTTCCAGAAAGGAGAACATGCGATGTGTGATGAGTACACAATTTACGCAATGAGGGGTCGAGAGAACGATCTTGAGAATAGCGAGATGCTTCACGCGTCTCTAATAGAAGAGGGTGAAGGACGTTTTGGTTGGAGCTATATCGAGAATGCTGATTTATACAGGTTGAGAGAGAAAGTAGAAAAAGAGGATGAGGAAAGTCTTTCAGAAGAAGAAAGGGATTGTTATCACGATCAAAAATTTCTGCTTGATCTTAAGTGGGGCGACTACGTGATCTATATCAACGTGCCGGAACCGGGAAAGTGCACACTCGCTCACGTCACCGGACCATATCGTTTTAGGTTTGAAGATAGGGATTTCAACCATCGCTTTCCCGTTGATCCTAGGTCAGTTCGTGTTTTTGACCGAAACAGTGTTCATCCTTCACTCAGCGAGAGACTCAAGCTCCGGAGAAGATGGTGGCGTATTCGCGACAAGGAGAACTTCGAGGACATTCTGAACAAACCGGGAATTGGCAAAGAGGACAAACCGCACACACCAGAGACAAGACGTGCTCTGCTCAAGGAGGAAATCGAACCATTCCTCGAGAGAATCCTGGAAAAATTCAGGGAACGCATCCGAAAAGGTACCTTGAGGACTTGCTTTGCGGATGTTTCAAGAATGTCCCAAGTGTCAGCGATGTGGAGCAGAGAGGTGGTCCCTCAGATCATGGGGCGGATTTGCTGGTCTTTTTCAAATCGGAGATGCTCATTCGAGAACTAACCTGTGTTGTCCAAGTGAAATCATATGTGGGGGAACTTCGGGATACTGGAGCCGTGCAGGATATTGGACGCGCCTTTGAGTATTACCGTGAAAAAGGCACTGAACCAGACATGGGGCTGATTGTCTCCACGGCCTCAACAAGTACCGACGTGTTTGATAAGGCCAAGAGCGAACTCCAGGAGAGGACCGGCAAGAGCGTCCATCTGCTTATCGGAAAAGCCCTTACAGAATTCGTGCTACGTTTCTACAGGGGGTGATGCCTGGCTTGACTCCCATCCCAACGTCCCCTTCTCCTAACCCGCCGTATAAAACAGGAGTACCCGCACCACAGCTGGTCGGCGGTGCCCGTTGATTTCCGCCTCAAGAGCCGTGCCCGGCGCGGAAAAATCCCGAAGCGGAAACCCCAAGGCAATGGTGACATTCAGTGTGGGCGATTGACTCGCACTGCTGACCCAGCCGACCACGCGGTCACCGCTGAACAGTTTGGAATGAGCCGGAGGAACTCCGCTCTCCTGTGACTCCACGACCAGCCCCACCAGACGGCGCTTGACGTTGCCATACGTGTCCATGCGCGCGACCACTTCCTGCCCGGGATAACATCCCTTGCTCAAGCTGAAGGCTTTGCCTTCTCTCCTGGGCCTGATGATGCCCAACGCGAGACGGCCCTGGCCATTGGTGCCTGCCTGTCGCTGTCTCGCCATCCGGAATAGAAGCCGGACAGACCGTTCGTGGCCCGTTACCGTGGAAGCACGCTGGTTGTCTGTGCCCGGGGGCAGGTTGTCACCGAATCCATGAAGCACGCCACGGCAGAGCAGGTGCACGGCATTGCCGCAATTAAGAGGATTTGGCTGTTCTCAAAGCCGATTTATGCCGGGTCTTGTGGATTTCACAGGGGTGAGGGTTGATTTGCCGCCATGGGGGCGTTGGCTGCCGTTGCCCGACGCAGAAACCGCTGGCGATTTTGGAGCGCATCGTGCGCGTGCATTCCAACCCCGGCGACACCGTGCTGGACTTCTTCGGCGGCAGCGGCACAGCCGGTGAGGCGGCGTTGAGGAACAGGCGGCAGTTTGTTATGAGAGACGAGAATCCTGAGGTGGTTTGCGTCATGCGGAAGCGATTGAGTATAACCGGGGGCGCGCGACAGCGAAACCGCCGTTCCGCCCGCCGCGAAATTCAACCGCACGAGCGATGACCAACATCATTCTCACCACCACGCCGTCCGTTGAAGGCAAGCCCATCGCGGCATATCAAGTAACCATTAACATCTGAGAAACCACCATCGATGAAAATCAAACTGGAAAGCGTCTATATTTCCGATTTGGACAAAGCGCTGGCGTTTTATGTGGATGTGCTGGGCTTTGTCAAAAAGCGCGATATCCCGATGGGCGACACGCGGTATGTAACCGTGGTTTCACCCGATGAGCCGGATGGCACCGAGTTGCTGCTGGAGCCGAACGGCGAACATCCGGCGACCCGGGCGTATAAGCGGGCGATTTATGACGAGGGTGTTCCGCTGACCGCGTTTTTGGTGGATAGTGTCGAGTCCGAATACGCGAGATTAAAGGCGCGAGGCGTCTCGTTTCGCTCGGGCCCGGCGTCATGCGGCGATGTCATGACCGCCGTGTTTGACGACACATGCGGCAACCTGATTATGATTTATCAGGTCGTCGGCGGGCAGTGAACGAAACTTTTGTGTATGACGCGCTGACCATCGCCGAGGGCGGCCTCACGCTCGAGGTGCAGCAGCGGATGGGCGACGGCGTGGTGCGCACCATTGCCATGGGATCATCGGACGGCATGCGCCGCGGCCTTACCGTCGAGAACACCGGCGCGCCGATTTCCGTGCCGGTCGGCGCCGGCACGTTAGGGCGCATTGTGGATGTCCTGGACAACCCGGTCGACGAGGCCGGCGAAGTCAAAACCGACCAGCGCCTGCCGATTCACCGCCCGGCGCCGAGTTATGAAGACCAGGCCGCCAGTGCACCCGGCGGAGACGGCCCGGCAACGGACGAACACGACCCGGCGTGACAGAAGGCCTGGCTGGATGATCTGCAATCGAAAAAGCCGGACAAGATGCTTTTTAGTAATGGGGCTAACGCTTTCTTATTCCTTTCAACCGACAAACCGGAGACCGTCACGCCCGTCGATCTGTTTATCGGAAAAGCCCTTGCCAAATCCTGGATTCCTGCGTTCGCAGGAATGACGGAGGTTGATC
>RKSG01000069.1 GCA_007570995.1 Nitrospirales bacterium | reverse complement strand
GTGGTGAATGTCCCCCCCCCCCCCCCCCTCCCCTAGCTGAGCATCCATGACCCCCGGGGCCTCTCAGAATAAATCCATTTGAGCGGGTTGGGTAGCGATGGATGTGTCCCGTGGCGTCGTGGCCATCTCGTCGAGCAGCTGCTTTAATTTCTGGAAATCCTCGCGCAGAGTCGGGAGCAATGTGCCTTGGTGAAGAGCCGCGGCGGGATGGAACAGCGGGAACAAGAGAAAACCAGGTAGTGGCAATGGCTGCCCGTGCACTTTCGAGATGCCGACTTTTTTGCCTAACAGCGTTTGTGTCGCGAAGTTGCCCAGTGAGCAGACCAGCTGGGGGTTGATAATCTGAATTTGCTCAAGAAGAAAGGGCTTGCATGTTTCCACTTCGTCAGGCATGGGATTCCGGTTTTCCGGAGGACGGCATTTGATGACGTTGGCAATGTACACATGATCCCGCCCAAGTCCAGCCGACTCCAGTAACTCTGTCAGGAGATTCCCTGCTGCGCCAACAAACGGAATGCCCTGCTGGTCCTCATGAAACCCGGGGGCTTCTCCCACAAACATGATGGACGCTTCGGGGTTCCCTGTGCCGAAGACCACTTGGGTTCGCCCGGATGCCAGGCGGCATCGCTGGCAGTCGCGCAGGGAGTCGTGGAGGTCGGTGAGAAACATCGTGGCGTCATCATAGGAACGTGGTTCGCGGTTGTCAATGTGACCGTGGTACTACCTGCTGCCGTGCCGACTTACGTGGGTTGGGAGAAGCTGTTGGTGACCGACACGCGCACCCAGGCCATCAGGGCAATGACAAGGCGAATGGGGGGTGGGACTCGGATGCGAGATGCAAAAACGGCAAAGTGGGCTTTTTCAATACGCGTGAACAGAGCAAAGTAGATTGCGCGCATGATTTCCGCCGAACGCAAAGCCTGACGGTTGGTTGATGACAGGGCATCGTACGCCGCTTGCGCCTTTCGGTAATACTCACGCGTCCGAGCGGCTTGGAATGCCATGAGCCGGATAAATTGTGCCGAATAGGTTCCTGTCAACAGTTGCCGTTCGGAGTAGTGAAACCTGACCAGGTCTTCCTGAGGCACGTAAATCCGGTTCCGTTTCGCATCCGCTCCGAGGTCGCGCATGATATTGGTGAGTTGAAAGGCCGTACCCAAATGAATGGCATAGTCGTGCGCGCGCGGGTCCGTGGTTCCAAAGATGTGTAAACAGATCAGTCCCACTACCGATGCCACCCGGTAGCAGTAGAGAGATAACTCGTCAAAGGTGGCATACCGCCTGATGGTCAAATCCATTGCCATCCCGTTCAGGAGTTCTTGAAAATAGGCCTGTGGAATCGCAAGCCTGTTGACGTGCTCCCTCAGCCGGATGGTCAGCGGGTGTCGTGGCATGCCGCGGTACATGGCTTCAATTTCCTGACGCCATTGTGCCAGCTGGTCGTGCGGATCAAGGTCGTCAGAAGGATGGTCAATGGTGGTGTCGACTTGATGGCACAACGCGTACACGGCAGATATGGCTTCCCGTTGCGGACGGGAGAGAAAGAGAAAGGAATAATAAAAACTGCTGCTGCTGTCTGTGGTGTGTGGGGGGCACGTGGCAGGAGTCTCTGTCGTCATCTGCGTTACCACTGACCTGTGTCGGAGAGAAAGGACATGCAGGAACAAACGGGCAACTTCACGGGCGCACATGCCTGTGGCAGGAAAACATCCGACCGGCATGCAGAACAGCGATCCGATTCCCCATGGTGATCACGCAGGGGGCTCGCCGGTGTGTCATGAAAGATTGCTGTGTGATTTTCCGGGATCGGTCGTTGTCTGGGAATGTGCGCGCAGGTAATCTTCCTGGATCCACCCGGATGCACCGGATTTTGTCTGTACGATATAGATCCACCGATGTTTGATGAGCCTCCCGTCAATGATCGTGCATACATCGCCGGTTTTCACCGAAGGCCCGTGGTCGGTTCCTTCGACATCATGGCTTAACCTGAGACGATCACGGGAGTCCCCCTTCAGTACCACAGCGACGCGTTGCCCTTCGCGAAAAACCGGAACGGGCACGGTCTGCGGTAAGGGGATCGGGTCCTTGGTGTTGGGGGATTGCCGTGGGAGGGCTTCTGTCTCGGGACCAAATCTGCTGTTAACAGCGACGACCACGCGTGTGACGATGGACCGCATATCCGGATCCCTCGCGATGTACCAGACACCTGTGATCAAAAGAAGGATCAGCGTGAACTTGAGGAACAGACGGCGGCGGGGGCGCCGAGGCCGAAACCTGTCAAAGTCGTCGGCTGCATCATCAAAGTCATCGTCGTTCAGCTCCCGATTGGTCTGTCGAGCAAAGAAAAGAGGCGCGAGAGGGAAAAGGTGGGAATCTGTCTGGAACAACGTTGTCACTGTCACGAGGAGTCTCCTGCGCGGCGCGGAACACCCGAGGATGACAGCCCCCTCCCCCTGCAGATGGAGCCGCGTGGTTTTTGCCGTTGTGCTGACGCTGTGCTGGTCGACAACGATGCGATGGCCTGTATCCCTATCATTCTGTCTGAGGAATGTCAAACCGTGACACGGCAGGCAATCGGTGAGAAGTACGTGATAGTGCACGGGCGTTGTCGATCCGTCACACACCTCGGACTGTGATGGGAATCCAGAACACGTTGTGGCTTCGTTGCGTCTGTTCTCGTTCAGGCAGGGTGTTTCCGTGGACCATCATCTGGATACTTGCGCATGGGTATGTGTCTCATGCAGAATTGTGGCCGATAGACGTATGGCAACAGCCGGAGTATTCCCCGATCCGTCCTTCTGGAACCAACACGGGCGGGTAAATGCCATTGAGCACGAAATGGTGGCGGAAGCCGATGTCGAGGTGCGCAGGTGTCTGGCTGGTATCGTCCTGACCCTTTAACCCGAGACCTGATTCACCTGATTAACGCTCGTCGTCATGACCACGGCGATTCTGAGCTTGCCATTGAAATCCTGCAGGCGTTGCTCGAACAGGACAGGGAGCATGATGTCCTCACCGTACTGGCAGCATTGGATGAGGAGATGGCCGAATGGCTGTTTGACCTGTTGGCGGAAGCCGCCTGCTCGGTGTTGATTGAGGGCAGCCCCGATGATGATCCTGCCTATGCCGTGTTGGGTTCGTTAGAGTTATCGTTGCAGGCGAATCTGGCTGCGCCACTTGGGTTGAAGATTGACCAGGAGAAAACGGCGGAGCTGCTGCGCCACTGCTTGCACATTCCGGCCGGGACCATCGTCACTGTGGAACCGCGTTTGCTCACCGATACGACATTCGATTTTATTACCCTTCAGAAGCTCCACGAACATCTGTCAGGCATGGCCCATTCTCACCGACGGCGGGCCATTGCTGCCCGCTTGCATCCTCCGGTCGAATCCGCAGCGTTTCTGCTGTTTGAATTGTATGGTGCGCGTGAGTCGGCACTCCCGGAAACTATCCAGGACGATGACAGGGAACTGTTGTTGCGAGGCCTGATGGACCAGTGTCCCGAGATCGCCCTGGCGACCAGTATGCTGGATGCTCCGGTTTACGCAGCCTATGGCATGTTTGATGCGCAAAATGCCGTCAGGTTGCATCGGCTGGCCGATGAAACGGCAGCCGTCTGGCATGGCCTTGATTCGCCGGTGCGGAGTCGGGCGATTGTCCATTTGCACACGCAATGCGGGAATGGGGTGTACATGCCCGTGTGGACGGATCTGTTCGATCCGGATTTGCCGGAGGACCATGGTCCAGTGTGGACGTCACCGGATGTGTGGGTCTTTACGGCCGATCTGCCGATTGAATGGCCCGGTGAAATGTTGACCAACCGGTTACTGGCCGAAGGGTGTACCAGGTTTGAAAATCACATCGTTGAAGCGTCGGAAAACTGACAATCCGGCATTCCTCTTATGGTGATTCACCGTTTCTGGAACAACTGTGATTGTGGCGGTGCCGTATGGGGCGAAGTCACTGAAGCGGAAGTGACCTCGGAGGTGTTTCCGCGTTTGTCGGACGATGCTGTTGCCGAATCGAAGAGATTCGCAAAACGAACGGGGCATCCCGCCACCAGACCTGATCGGACATGTTGCGTTCTGGTTGTCACAGATCGTTCATGTCTCCGTCCTTTTGAGGTGCATTCCCCTTTCCATCAATGATGGAATGCGTATTCTCCTTTTCGAGACAGGCTGGAGATGACAGGTTCAACCCTCGACGCGTGGTGTCACGTTGTGTTGCCGGGGAAGAGCCAGGACGCGGGTCAGGAGGCGAGGGACAGGTCGAGAACGAGCGTGTGGGTCTCATCTCTCTATGGAGACTGCTGAGCCACAAGACGTGCAGTGATGGCATGCGGAGGGGCAGGTTGGGGACCTTCCTGATAGGATAAGACTCTCAACCGGTTGGTGGCGTGGAGCAGTTCATTCCGTTCTAAACAGAACTCTTTCCTTCGCGGATGGTGGTGCTGGAGATGGTTGTCAATCAGAAACGTTTCGTAGATGAGGACCCCTCCGGGTTTCAGGGCTTGCAGGATCGAGGGAAAGAGCGGACGAAAGAGATAGAAAAATACGACAATGCCGTCATATTCCTGATCGCCAAGACCGGGTGGGGTCTCCGGGTGTCGTTCCAGGTCTACGGTCTGCGTGAACAGATTCGACAGACGGCGTTCGTGGGCCGTGCGCGCAAGGGTACGCAGGGCATCTGCGTCCCGGTCAAGCCCGACCACCTCATACCCGCAAGTCGCCAAGTACAAGGCATGTCTGCCTTGTCCGGTCGCTAAGTCCAGGACTTTCCCTTGAGGAATCATGTGGACGTTGGCTGTCAGAAACGGGGACGGGGCCAGTGACGGTGGGCCTGCCGCACTTACGCGTGGTCGAAGACGGGTCAGGCGCACGCCGACCGACCCGGTCACGTCCGGGAGCGGCGGAGCGGTTTTACGGAGCCAGACCGTGATGCGCTCAACAGGGAATTCGGCCAGCAGAACTTGCACGATCCGGTCCGCCAGTTTTTCAATCAGTGCCGTTTCATGGGCTGTCCCCACGTCAATCACCCGTTGGACGACACGGGCGTAATCCACCGTTGTTGCAAGATTGTCGGACTGAATGGCGTCGTGTACCGAGCAGGCACACGTCAGGTCGGCCAGCAGCGGTTGAGGGCGTTGACGTTCGTCAGGCGTGACCCCGCACCGGGCCTGAAATCGTATGCCCTCAATGACGAGTTCTTCATTCATCGTGGCATTGTCAGGGGAGGGGTGAATACGTGTCAAGCCATTGGGAGCAGGCGCTCGTTGCTTGACCGGATTTCCGCCGGGCTTCTATACTGCGCTCCAGTTCTGCACTCAGGTGGTTGCCAAAGGATACCGTCAGACCGTGGTGGCTTTAACCCATTTTAATGAAGAGGGGCGCGCGAGGATGGTTGACGTGTCGGCCAAAGCCGCGACGGAGCGGATCGCGGTGGCCCGGGGCCGGGTGTTCATGTTGCCGGACACGCTCCGCCGTATTCGTGAAGGCACCATGGCGAAAGGTGATGTGCTGGCTGTGGCCCAAGTGGCCGGTGTCATGGGTGCCAAGCGGACGTCGGACCTGGTCCCCATGTGTCATCCATTGATGATTACCAGTGTGAATATCGAGTTTCAGGACGATATGTGCCCCAATGAACGCGGGCAGTGTGCTGTCACCATTCAGGCCTCGGTCAAGACCAACGGCCCGACCGGGGTTGAAATGGAAACCATGACGGCTGTGGCGGTGGCCGCGCTCACGATTTACGATATGTGCAAGGCCGTGGATCGCGGCATGGAGATTGGCGACATCTGCCTGATCTCGAAATCCGGAGGCAAATCGGGAACCTATACACGAGCCGGCGTCGAGGCGTTGACGCCGCGCCATGACCGTTGATCATGACCGTGACCGTGAAAGTGTTTGGTGCGCTGAAAGCTCGGCTCGGAGACAGACCTGCACTCACAGTGCAGGTGGAGCAGGGGCGGCGGGTGCGCGATTTGATCATGGCCATCCACACACTCAATCCTGAAGTCGGGACTTTGTTGCTCGATAAACACGTCATTGTGTCGGTCAACCATGACATTGCGCACGACGATACCGAACTGACGAGTGCTGACGAGATCGCGCTGCTTCCGCCGTTTTCTGGCGGGTCGTGTGCGTCAAGGAGGATGTATGTCTGACTCTGCTGCCCTGGATGGCATTGAGGTCGAAGAAACCATGCTGGTTCGTGTCCAGCGCGAGGATTTTTCACTTGATGAGGAAATCAATCGCGTTCGGAACCGCTCCAGACGCATTGGGGGCATTGCCACATTTCTTGGCACCGCGCGAGACTGGTCGGAAGGTCGGGATGTCAGTCACATGGTGTTTGACTATTACGAAGGGATGGCTCAAAAGACGCTCCGGGAGATTCGGACTCGCGCGCTGCGGGATTTTGACGTGCTTGAGGCACTGATTCTGCACCGGTACGGGGAGATCGCCATTGGCGACAATATCGTGCTGGTCGTGGTAGGCGCTGTGCATCGGGCAGACGCATTCAAGGCCTGCCGATGGTGTATTGATGAATTAAAGCAGATCACCCCTATCTGGAAATGTGAACACACGCCGGATGGGGACGTCTGGGTCGAGCAACATCCATGAAGACTGTGCCAGCACCCTTGACAGGTTCAGGGCTTGTCGACACGTTCGGTCGCCCCCTGCGGAGTGTGCGCGTGTCGGTTACGGATCGGTGTAATCTGCGTTGCCAGTACTGCATGCCGGAAGATGAATACGCCTGGCTTCCCCGCGAGACCCTGCTGAGCTTTGAAGAAATCAATGTGCTGGTGGGCGTGCTGGCGGAGTATGGCGTTGATAAAGTCCGGTTGACGGGCGGGGAGCCGCTGCTTCGTCGGGATCTGCCCACGCTGATTCGTCTGTTGCGCGGGCAGGCGTCTATTCGCGATATCGCGCTAACCACCAACGGCATGTTGTTGGAAGAACAGGCGGAGTCGCTTTGTGAAGCCGGTTTGCATCGCATCACGGTCAGCCTCGATACCTTACGGCCCGACCGGTTTCACACCTTGACCAAGCGCGACATGTTTGATCGTGTCGTGAGCGGGATCGCCCGTGTCAACGAAGTCGGATTGCAGGGGCTCAAGATCGATACCGTCGTGATAAAAGGGTTTAATGACGATGAAATCGTTCCCTTGATTGAGTATGGGAAAACCGTGAACGGGGAAGTGCGATTTATCGAATATATGGATGTGGGCGGTGCAAATGCCTGGGTGAAAGACAAAGTCTTCTCCCGGAATGACATCCTGTTGCGCCTTGAACAGGCTTGGGGGCCGATTGAACCGGAGCAGGAGCACGGTTCGGCTCCGGCCCAGCGATTTCGGTTGGCTGACGGGACCACATTCGGGATTATTCCTTCGACCACGACGCCGTTTTGTGCCACGTGCGATCGGAGTCGTTTGACGGCCGATGGATTCTGGTATTTATGCCTGTATGCCAGGCACGGACTGGACCTGCGGGGACCGCTTCGGATGAACGATTTGGCGACCGTGCGGGAACGTATCCGCTCCGGGTGGCGCAATCGCATTGACCGTGGCGCGGAGGAACGCAAACGGCTTGAGTCCTCAGATGGGCGCGGTCAGTTTATCGAGCTTGACGAACTTCGTCAGGACCCGCGTTTGGAAATGCACGTGCGTGGCGGGTGAAGCTTCTCGCTTCCAGCGTGCCTCTCTCCTCCCTGTCTCATTGCCAACAGGAGTCGTATGTGCCGGGTGATGGTGCGCACATCTTCGCGCCCGATCTCGTGCCTCCGTCCACATGATGCCCGGAGTCCTGCCGGTGTGTGCCATCTCGTCACGATCCACTGGTGCAGGGCGCGTGCATGACAGACGTCCTGTCTTGAGACTGCCCTCCTGCCGTGCTACATTTTCAGACCGCTCGCCGCGTGTGATGTGAAAGGATGCCCCGATGAGTTGGTTGCGCAAGGGCCAGTCGAACGACACGGCAAAAGGCACGCTGAACGTGGTGCAGGGCCTGTGGGTGAAATGTCCCTTGTGTCGCGCCATTGTCTATCGGAAAGAGGTGGATCGCAATTTCAAGCTTTGTCCCAAATGCGGGTATCATCTGCCCTTATCCGTCCAGGAGCGCATTGACCTCCTGCTGGATCCTCACAGTTTCCATGAATGGGATGCCGTCCTGGCACCTGGCGATCCCCTGGCTTTTGTCGACACGCGGTCGTATGCCGAACGCCTGGATGCCTCTCAGACAAAGACCGGGCGACGCGATGCGATCGTCACGGGCGAAGGGAGGTTGCATGATCGCCAGGTGGTGCTCGGGATCTTTGATTTCGGGTTTATGGGTGGCAGTATGGGATCTGTGGTCGGAGAAAAGATCTGTCGAGCCGTGGATCGGGCTGTGGAGAGGCGTCATCCGTTTTTGCTGGTCACGACATCGGGCGGAGCGAGAATGCAGGAAGGGATACTCGCGCTGATGCAAATGGCGAAGACGGCTGCAGCTGTGGCGCGGCTCCATGAAGCCGGCATCCCGTTTCTTGTCTTGCTCACCGACCCGACCTTTGGTGGGGTCACCGCGAGTGTGGCGATGTTGGGGGATGTTATCCTGGCTGAGCCGAAAGCCCTGATTGGATTTGCCGGGCCACGTGTCATTGAACAAACCATCAAACAGCGTTTGCCGGACGGGTTTCAACGCGCGGAATTGTTACTTGAGCACGGGATGATTGATGCCATTGTGAGTCGCCCCCATCTTCGCGATACCATCCACACGATGTTGCGGCATCTCATGCCCGGTGCGCCAGTCGGTGCCGGGTCCCACCGCTCGTGTTGATCCCTTGAACGATGGCGTGAATGTGCTGGAGTCCACACACGGTCGTGGCGTGGGCCACGCGTCCGGCCGTTCGCGGACCAACCATGGAAAGCGCGGCGTATGGTGTGTTCCTACGATGTGACGCGAAGGCGTCTCTTCGCCTTGCAACGATTCGGCATTCAGCCAGGGCTGGAAACGGTGTGCGCGTTATTGTCGGACTGGGGGAATCCCCAACGGCGTTTCCCTGCGCTTCACGTTGCTGGTACGAACGGCAAAGGATCCGTGGCTGCCATGCTGGCTTCGATACTGCACGCCGCCGGGGTCCGGGTCGGGCTGTATACCTCTCCCCATCTGCTTGAGTTTCGTGAACGCATTCAGGTTCAGGGGATGACCATTCCCGAAGATCGTGTGGTTGATCTGTTTGCCCGTCTCCAGGCTCTCCCGGCCTGTGCTGCCTCGCCGACGTTTTTTGAAGCGACGACCGCCATGGCTTTTCAGTACTTTGCTGAAGAACGGGTTGATCTCGCCGTGATCGAGGTGGGGATGGGAGGGAGATTCGATGCGACGAACGTGTGTCGTGCGATTGGCACGGTGATTACAAATGTGTCGTTTGATCATGAGCGGTATCTGGGATCCACACTCCCGGCCATTGCCTTTGAAAAAGCCGGGATTATGAAACAACATGTCCCTGTGGTCATTGGGCCGGTCGTCCCTTCACTGGAGCACGTCTTTCAAGAACAGGCCCGGCACGTGCAGGCGCCGATGCGTGTCTTTGGTCATGAGTTTCTGGTCGTGGCGCATGATGCCGGGACATTCGATTTTCTGGGGATGAACGGCAACTACCTGCATCTTCGCTGTGCGCTTGAGGGGCAGCATCAACTGGTAAATGCAGGCTGTGCCCTGGCCGTTCTTGAGGCCGGCGTGATGCCACGGATCGTGATTTCCGAGTCAGCCATTCGACAGGGGCTGGATCATGTTTCCTGGCCGGGCCGGCTCGAACGACTTGGGACTCGTCCTCTGATGCTCTGCGACGGGGCGCATAATCCTGCCGCGGCGGCATGTCTCAAGGTCTCTCTCCAACGGATCCTGTCCGAACATGACGGGTGTCGGCTCATTCTGGTGGTTGGGATGATGCAGGACAAAAATCATGCCGGGTTTTTGGGCATGCTGGTTCCGCTGGCAGACGTGGTGATTCTGACGCAACTCGATGTTTCCCGTTCGGCCTCCGTGGAGGTCCTGAAGCGGGCACTGCCGGCCACGGATGCCCTGTTGTATGAACGGAACTCACCTCAAGCGGCCATGGCACTGGCCACTGGGCTGGGGGGCAAACATGACCTTGTCTGCGTGACAGGATCATTGTTTCTTATCGGGCATGTGAAAAGTCTCCTGGCGGGAACGAACTATGAACCGGTCGTCGGGTAGCCGGCATGATCATCGTGCCCGCTGGGTGGCCGGGGGACTGATGGTGGGGCTCTTGCTGGTCAGTCAGGTTACCGTGCCGGTGGTGCGTGAGGGGCATGCGCAATCGAGACGTGCCACGGTGGAATTCCCGGGATCGCAGTCCGTGCCCCCCTTGCGTCTTACATGCGAACGAATCGCGTTTGATCATGTCACCGAGGTATTCCATGCCTTCGATGCGGTGGCGGTGGAACACGGTGCCGTGCGGTTGATCGCGGACCAGGCCACGCTTCACAAACGTTCAGGCCTCGTAACGGCCGAAGGGCATGTGCATGTGACCGATGGCGCGAATGATGTATGGGCGGAGAAGGTGACCGTCAACGCCAGGATGGAGTCTGGAACAATGACGGATGGCAGCGTGTTTCTGAAAGACACCAATACCTGGATTCGCAGTCATCGGTTCCAGCGGTTTTCCGAAATGCATTATCGTGCCAGGGATGGCCTGTTTACGAACTGCGACGCGGGTGACGGGCATATTCCCGACTGGAGTTTTTCATTTCACGATCTGGATGTGGAACAGGGCCACGGCGTCTTTGCCAGCGATGTCTGGCTGAACATCCGTGGGTACCCGATCGTGCCTTTACCCGCGCTGCGCTATCCGGCGCCGGGCGCCAGACAAACCGGGTTGCTGATCCCGACGGTCGGGTTCGACAACGTGTTTGGCTTTCAATACCGGCAGGGGGTGTACTGGGCTGCCTCACCCAGCCAGGATCTGACGGTGACTCCGCAACTGTTGTCCGATCGGGGGTACGGTGGGGACATTGGATATCGCTATGTGCTGGACCGGCGGTCTCGGGGAAACTGGTTGCTCAACGTGTTTCACGATACCGACAAGGCGCAAACACGCGCGCAAATGACCGGTGCCCATCTTCACCACGTGAACGATGATCTGCTGGTGCAAGCCAACATCAACTACGCGACGGATCGGACGCTGTTGCAGGACTTGAGTGCATCCGGAACATTTCGGGCATTGCCGAGCCAGGAATCCGTGATCAACATCACGCAGCGTGTGGCGGGTGGCAGTGCCTATCTCAAGGCGCAATATTTACAGCCGTTGGATTCCGGAGGACGGGAGACGTTTCAGCGTCTACCGGAAATCGGGTACCGGTATCACCGCGTGATCCCAACGGGCGAAACGGTGGCCCTCGATGTGGGCCTGGATTCGACGTTTGTGCATTTTGTTCGCGAGAAGGGGTTCAGCGTCAGTCGTTTCGACGTCGCGCCCGCCGTTTCCGTGCAGGGGGTACATCTTGGGCATCTCGTGGGCCTTCGGCCGCAGTTGATGGTCCGGGAAGTCGTCTATTCCCGGAGTGTGACGACTCCATCCGCGGATCATCCCGCGAACGAGGATGTTCCGGGTGCTGCCCGGGGTCGTGGGACCTTCTGGCTTGGTCTGGAGGCCGTCACGAGCCTGTCACGGGGTTTTGCAGTGGGCAAAGGGCATCGGCTTCGTCAGACGATGAGCCCTCATGTCTTCTATGAATATGTGCCGGCTTCCAGGCAATCAGACCTGCCCCTGATTGATGCCATGGATAATTTGCCGAAGAAACATTTGGTGACGTATGCCCTGAAGGCCAGTTTGACCGATGAATGGAACGGGGCATTGTCAAAGACCATGGCGGATTTCGAAGTGGCCCAGAGTTACCATCTTGGCGATGCACCGGGCCAGGCGAAGACGTTTTCCGACATCTGGACCCGGGCAGTCTTTGACGTTCCCGTGAGGTACGTGCCGGCCATGCTCAGTCACCTGCACTTGAGCGTCGATGCGTTCTATGACGCGGATAACCAGGCCTTCACGCGGTTGAATTCGGGTCTCACCGCGCAGGTTCATCGGCAGGCGTATGTGGAGCTGGGGTATCGCCACACGCGAGAAGGCATGGTTCCCCGCCATGGCGACATCTGGAATCCGTTCTCCTTCAATGAAGTGCTGGAGTCTGAAGCGGAGATTCATTTTTTGACCGCTACCGCTGCTGTCCGTCTGCCAGGGGGATGGACGGTTGGGACCAGGGCGTATCATGACCTGGCCGCGGAGAAGACTCCTGAATGGGATGTCGTTGGCTTGTATCAGAATCCCTGCAAATGCTGGTCACTGGGCCTGTACTATATTCGCCTGGGGGCAGGAGATAATCTTCCTGAACGGAATCAGGTCAATGTTGTGCTCACATTGCGTGGTGTGGGGGCGACGGTCGGAGTGGGAACACGGGTTCTCCGGAGTATTCTTGGCCCTCTGTTACAGGGGGAACCAGGTCTGCCATGGGCACCACGTTGAGATGGACGACGATGCGGGCGGGGCCGGCAGACCGGCCTCCCGTCACCGTTCGCCGTGGAGAACCCGTTCCGTTGCCCGGGCTAACGCCTGGTCGGCGTGATGATCTTCGGTAAAAATTCGGAGTTGCACGATCCGTGAGGGGAGAAATTCACAAAGCTCCTGGAGCTTTTCTTTTTCGACCGTTTGTGTCGTCGGGTCATAGAGATAAAACTGAAACTGGCCCATGTTGAGAACGTTGAGGGGACGCGTGTCCTTGCTGGCCATGTCCACGCGAAACGTCAGGTCTTTGAGTCGGCGGGGCAAGGCCTGACGAATGCGCGTTTCGAGCATGGCGGGGGACATCTCGGATGCTCGCAGAGGGTCATCACGAGTCGTCAGGGCTTTGCTGTATGCCGTTTTCCATTTGACGTAGCGTCCCAGCACCCGGTTCCATTCCTTCCCGATCCGTCGTTTTTTCCGGTTTGACGAGGTTGCCCAGGTGCGGACCGTTTCCAGCAGGGACCAGTCCGTCAGCTGCCGGTAGTGCTCCAGGTGGTGCAGTGGGTTGTAGGGGAAGATTTCTTCCATGGTTTCGCGGAACATGTCCAGAAGGTGAAGATCAATCGCTCGCGAGGTGCGATGATAATACACATTGGAATAGAGATAGAGGCGTGCGTTGAGAAACATTTGAAGGGCTGGCAGGCCGTTCTTGTGGAGGGCCAGTCCCTTCGGCGTGATCATCGTGTAATGCATCAGCCGGGGAATGTCCACCGGACCGACCGCGACGCCGCACATGTAGGAGTCGCGCAGGACATAATCGAAATTGTCCGCCGTGAACAGCCCCCCGATGAGCGGTTGGAGGAGCCGAAGCCACCGGGGGGAGCGCCGGTTGGGCCTGTGAGGATCTTTCGCAATCAACGACGCGATGTGATCGGGATTGATCGTTTCACCCGTGGCAAACGTGCCGGAGGGGCTTCGTTTCAATCGTTGAATCAGGTGGCCGAGTTTGTCACGAATAATGACTTGTCCCAGGCGTTCATGGGATAAGCCATGGTGGTGAAGAAAATGCCAGTCAAAAAAATGACAGAAGGGGCCATGTCCCACATCATGGAGCAGGGCGGCGACTCTGAGCAGGGCTTCGATGTAGGGGAGTGTCGGGACGTTCCTGACTGTCCGGGCGAGGGAGGGATACACGTGCCTGGCGTATTGCCCGGCGAGGTGCATGGTGCCCAGTACGTGTTGGAACCGGCTGTGTTCCGCCGCGGGATAGACCCATCGCGCGCTTTGCAGTTGATAGATATACCGAAGACGCTGGACCCAAGGCGAATCGATGAGATCTTTTTCCGTGGTTTCGTGCGGGTCGGAAGACGGATCGGGAACGGTGAAGTGAATGTAGTGGTGGATCGGGTCAGCAATCAGCGAAACGCCATGCGGTGTGGGTGTGGACATGACGGGTCAAGTCAGAAGAGAGCGGATAATCCGACGCGGAGTGTTCCATGGGCCGCAGGGAACGAGCAACCGTGTGTCATGCACAGGGTTTCGAGGAACAGCGCAACGGTGAACCCGGCGAGGGGAACAGTATTCATGCGACAAAGTGACGATAACTCTTCTGAACAAGAGCGCGGAGACGGCCCTGGGGAGACGTCAGTCGTTGGCCAAAGTGTTTCGGTTTGATTTCCCCGATCCAGGCAATGGGCACCCCCGTTCGTCTGGACAGGGCCATCACATGGGTGTGGTGTCTGGCCCGGGCAGTAAACAGCAGTTCATAATCGTCTCCACCTCTCAGTGCGAAGTCGACAGGGTCCAGATGATGGTGGCGGGCGAATGTGTGAAGGTGTGAGGAGAGGGGCACGGCGTTCGCCCAGATCTCGACGCCCACCTGGCTGTTGTCACAGATGTGTCCAATGTCGCCTGACAGTCCGTCGGAGAGATCGATGGCGGCATGGGCCATGCCCCGGGCAGCCAGAATCTGCCCGATGCCAATCCGTGGCGTGGGCCGTAAATGGCGTTGGGTCAGAAATTGTTCCGGCACGGACAGTCTGGATTGTTGAGGCCATCGGGGACGGGTCTGCAGGATGTGAAGCCCGGCACGTGCATCGCCCAGCGTGCCCGTCACATACAGGTGATCTCCCACGTGTGCCCCGCTTCTGGTCAGTGCGCAGTTCGCTGGAATCGTGCCGACGATGGTCAGGCTGAGAAAGATGTCCCGTGGAGACGATGAAGTGTCTCCGCCGATCAACGCAACCCTGTGGGAGCCACAGGCCTCCCGGATCCCGCGGTAGAGGAGGCGAATGTGTTGAGCCGGTACAGAGGTGGGAACGGCCAGCGAGACCAGCAGATACAGCGGCTGCCCGCCCATGGCGGCGATGTCACTGAGGTTGGCCACTCCCGCTCGAAAGCCCACATCTCGCAGGGTTTGAAACGTGCAGTCAAAATGCACGCCTTCAACGAAGGCGTCGGTGCTCAGCAGAAGCTGTTGGCCCGGCACCGTCTTCAGAATGGCTGCATCGTCTCCAATACTCTTCAGCACCCGGGGAGAGGACGTCGGCCACTGCCGTTGCAACTGCCGGATCAGGCCAAATTCTCCAATCGTTCCGAGGGCGTGGCGTTTGGACGCCATGCGTGGCTGATGGCGATGCATCGTGAGTGGTGCTCCTGTCTGTCTCAGGGGTGCCCTTCCTCCTCTTCACGTCGTGCAGTGGAGAGAGTGGAGTGGTGTGGCCCTCCCGGCTGTCACACCTCCAGATGATTATGTTTTCCAGCGAGGAGCGAACCGAATGATGAATGTATAGAGTGTGGCCACAAGGGGATGCCTCCCTTTCCCAATCATCGCGCGGTAACAACGCCTTTGAAATTCCTTCAGGTCGGTTCCCTGGTAGCACAATGCGCCGTTCTGGAAGCACAGACTGCAATACCTGTCCGACTCTCGTGGCCCGGGATCTTTCGCAAACGGCATCAGGCAACTGTCACAGGCTGTGCGTGGTGTGTTCATGTCGGAGATCTCCGGCCTGGTTTGCGGGCCACGCCACGTCGGTTTTTTTGATTCGGCATGCCCGTTCTGGCCTGTGAGTCCTGTGACGGTTTCAGGGCGGTGCGTATGTGGGGCGGGAGATGGAGTGCGGTCGCAAAGACCTGAGCCACGGTTTCCACAAAGAGAATTTTCACGTCTTTCAGTAAATGTTTCGGAATCTCTTCCAGATCTTTTTCGTTCTGTTTGGGGAGCATGACCGTTGGAATTGCGGCCCGCTTCGTCGCCAGTAATTTTTCTTTCAATCCGCCGACAGAGAGGACGCGGCCACGCAGCGTAATTTCCCCTGTCATGGCCATGGTATGGCGCACGGGAATGTTGGCTAAGGCCGAGGCGATGGCTGTGGCCATGGTGATCCCAGCCGAGGGGCCATCCTTGGGAATGGCTCCTGCAGGAACATGAACGTGGATGTCGGTCCTGGCGAAGTCGTTCTGGTCGATGCCAAGCAATTCGGCTTGCGTGCGGACGTAACTCAGTGCAGCCTGAGCGGATTCTTTCATGACGTCGCCCAGATGGCCGGTGAGGGTCAGGTTGCCTTTTCCCATCATCCGAGTGGCTTCGACGTGCAGCGTCTCGCCGCCCGTTGCCGTCCATGCGAGCCCGGTCGCCAACCCAACCTGGTCTTTTTCTTTTTCAAGTTCCGGCAGATGTTTCGGGACGCCCAGATAGGTGTGCAGCGAGTGGGGAGTGAGGGTATGTCGCTTCGGTTGGCCTTCAGCAACCCGTCGGGCCACTTTGCGCATGGTGTTGGCGATTTCCCGTTCCAGGTTTCGGACGCCGGCTTCGCGCGTGTAATGGGTGATGATACGCTGAATGGCGGCGTCGGTAATGCGAAAATGTTTCTCGGAGATCCCGTGTTCGTCCAGTTGCCGCGGGATTAAATAGCGCCGGGCAATCCCGAGTTTTTCTTCTTCGGTGTAGCCCGGAATGTCAATAATCTCCATGCGGTCCCGGAGAGCCGGCAGGATGGGATCAATGAGATTCGCTGTGGTGATGAACATCACGTGACTCAGGTCGAACGGGACCCCCAGATAATGATCGGTGAACGCATGGTTCTGTTCAGGGTCGAGGACTTCCAGCAGGGCGGCCGACGGGTCACCGCGAAAGTCCATCCCGATTTTATCCACTTCATCCAGCATGAACACGGGATTGTTGGTTCCCGCCTGTTTAATGCCCTGGATGATGCGACCGGGCAGGGCGCCGACGTACGTCCGGCGGTGGCCCCTGATTTCGGCTTCGTCCCGCACGCCGCCCAGGCTCATGCGTACGCATTCCCGGCCCAGGGCCCGTGCAATGGATTTCCCCAGCGATGTTTTGCCCACGCCAGGCGGGCCAACAATGCACAGAATCGGCCCCTTGAGTTGTTCTTTCAGTTTGCGCACGGCCAGATATTCGAGGATGCGTTCTTTGACTTTTTCCAGATCATAGTGGTCGTCGTTGAGGACCTTGTGGGCAGCCTGAATGTCCAGATTGTCCGCGGAAGCGCGATTCCAGGGGATTTCGACCATCCATTCCATGTAGGTGCGCACCGTCGCCGCTTCGGCGGTATCCGGGTGCATTTTCCCCAACCGTTTCAGCTGCTTGTCCACTTCCTTCACGACCTTGTCCGGCATGTGAGATTCTTCAATGCGCTTGCGAAATTCGGCCACTTCTTCGGCACGGTCATCCAGTTCCCCCAGCTCTTTTTGAATCGCTTTCACCTGTTCGCGAAGGAAATATTCACGCTGCGTTTTATCGATTTCATCCTTGGCATCGGCATGGATTTTTTGTTGCATCGACAGCACGTCAATCTCTTTGGCCATCAGCTCGTTCACGCGCTGTAATCGGGTCACGGGATCGTCAGTTTCCAGGATGATCTGGGTGGGCTCCACTTTGATCCCGAGATTCGACACCACCACATCTGCCAGACGGCCGGGATCCTCGACATTTTCGATGACCATCAGAATGTCCGGCGTAAAGACCTTCCCCATACTGGCGATGCGGTCCACGCGTTCTTTGGTTGTGCGAATGAGGGCCTCGATTTCGAGAGTGGGGGGGGATTCCGTGGGAGCCGGCATCGGGTGAATACGAACGGCATAAAACGGTTGGGACTGCGTATAGTCAGCGATTTTCGCCCGGGCCAGCCCTTGAACCAGAATTTTAATCCGTTCGTCCGGAAGCTTCAGCATGCGCCGGATCATGCCAACCGTCCCGGTTTCGAAAATATCCTCTGGTCGCGGGGATTCCGTGTCGTGGGCTTTCTGCGTGGCCAGCAGGACCATTCTGTTCCCGGCAAGGGCCGTCTCAATTGCATGAATGGACATGGCCCGTCCGACAAACAGAGGCAACACCATATGAGGAAACACGACGATGTCCCTGACGGGGATCAATGGCAACTGATCGGGGATGTCACTGTCCGGTGTAAGGGGATGGAAGTCCTGATTCATGGAGAGGGGGTCGACCTTTTTCTGGCACGATCGGTGGCGGAGAGAGCGGGGCACGAGGAACAAACAGGGCACAGCCGGGATCGCAAGACCGACGACAGACAACGCATCATGTTTCTGTGATCCATGCGGGTTGCGGTGACAGGGTTTTCCCGATGGACACTTCCATCGGCCAACCGATGGTAGGTGAACGAAAAAATGAATGTCAAGGAATGACCATCGCCCACACGATTCCACGACGTCGTGTGTTCGCAAACCTGTTTCCAAACCAACGGGCAGACCCTGCCACGTGACCATGCCGGATCTCTGATCCGGAACGCGCTCCGGTCTACGTGTCTCCTGCAATCACCCCCCGGTTCCACAGGTGATGGATGGGGACGCAAACTTTACAAGTCCCAACCCGCCGTCTATAATGCCATTAGCTGTCTGGCCCTCCTTTCCAGTCTTCAGTTTTGGGATTGTCTGAAGCAGACCCGTCAACCAGACTCTATCAGGCTTGTCGTGATTTGTTTCAGGTATGTCTGATGGTTCCTGTGCATGTCTCCTTGCATGGTGTATGACATTCGTTGTGTTCACGCATCCACCCGAGTGCTGACATGAGCACCAGGACAGGGCGGCGTCCTGCCGCGATATCCACAGGTCATGCCGTGCGGAAGTTCACCGGGCACCTTGTCGCGATGGTGTGGTGCGGATTCCTGGCCCTGAGTCTGCCATCACTCGGGGTGAGTCAGCCGCAGGATGTGGTGGTGGAAAGCGTGACCGTTGAGGGGAATGAGCGCATTGAATCGACGGCGATCCTCGGAAAAACGACGCTGAAAGCGGGGGGGCGGGTGACGCAGGAGGTCTTGCGCGAGCAAATTCGTCTGATTTATGACATGGGATTTTTTGACGATGTGCGCGTCGAGTCCGAGACAACAGCGGAGGGCGTGAACGTGGTCTTTGTGGTGAAGGAGAAACCCTTTGTGGTGGAAATTGCCTTCGACGGGAACGATGAGGTGTCCGACGATGAATTGCAGGAGGTGATCACGCTTGAGAATCAGGTGTTTCTGGACCAGCAGGAGATTAAGGTCAGTGCGGAAAAGATCCGGGAGCAGTACCAGGCGGAGGGGTATCATAAGGTGAAAATTATCCCGATTGTGCAGGCGTTAGGGGAGAGCCGCAATCGTGTGGTCTTTTTTGTTCAGGAAGGCACGCGTGCCAGGGTCGAATCCATTCGTTTCGTCGGCCTGACTCTCTTCGACCGGGATGACCTGTTGGGCGTTATGGCCAATCGGGAATGGAATCCCTTTTTCTCTCTCTTCACGGACGCGGGGATTTTACACCGGGAGGAACTCGACAATGATGTGGAACGCATCAAGGAATTTTATGCGAACAAGGGATATCTCGACGTGCAGATCGGGCCACCCAGCCTTGATCTGAGTGACGATAAAGAGGCGGTGACATTGACGTTTCGGATCATTGAAGGGCATCCATACACGGTGCGAACGGTTCGGTATGAAGGCACCACCGTGTTTGAGGATGATGAGCTGGAACAGGATTCGTTCATCCGTCCCAATGACGTGTTTCAACGGGCCGTGATTCGGGATGAGGTCGCCCGCGTGACGGATCTGTACGGGGAGAAAGGATATTCATTCGCGGAAGTCACGCCGACATTGGATCCGAACAGTGACACGCTCACGACCGATGTGACCTTTACCGTCAATGAAGGATCACTCATTCGCGTAAAAGAAATTCACATTGTCGGGAATGACCGGACACGTGACAACGTCATTCGACGGGAGTTGCGGGTGAATGAACAGGAAGTCATTGATTCGGTCTCCATGGCGCGAAGTTTTCAACGGCTCAATAATTTGAATTTTTTTGAAACCGTTGAAATTGTTCCGACGCAGGTCGAGGACGATAAAGTCGATCTTGATGTGACCGTCAGAGAAAAACCCACGGGTCAGTTCAGTATTGGGGGCGGGTTCAGCACGCTTGATCGTTTCACCGCGATTGCCAACATCTCGGAAGGCAATTTGTTTGGCCTGGGGTATCTGGTGCGGATCCGGGGGCAACTCGGCCAGCGTCGAACCATTGGAGTCATGACGTTTAGAAATCCGGCGCTGTTTGACGGTGCCACGTCGTTTCAGATCAACGGGTTCAGTACGGACACCAATTTTCTGACGTATGCGGAGGAACGACAGGGTGTCACGTTTGAATTTGGACAGGCCATTACCGAATATATGACCGGGAATGTGACCCTGGTGGCGGAGTCAATCTTGATTAAAAATCCGGCCAGCGGTGCGGGGTCGTACGTGACGAACCAGGTGGGGACGCAAAGCACGACGGGTTTTCGCGCGAATATTTTCCGTGACACTCGGGACTATTTCCAGGACCCGCGTCTTGGGTCACGGACCGGTGCGAACGTCAGTTTTGGGACCGATCTTCTGGGAGGAACGAATAATTTCTACAAGATCGATCTTGACGGGTTGAAATATGTCCCGCTGTCTTTTTGGGATCTGCGGCTCGCGTTGCGTGGTCGTTTTGGGTTAGGGCAGGGGTATAAGGGTGATGTGCTGCCATTGTCCGAGCTCTTTTTTGTCGGTGGGATTAATACCGTGCGTGGATTTCGTTTTGGCCGGGCCGGGCCGGTGACGCCGTCTGGAACCCTGCGGGGTGCGACGAAACAGCTGATTTTTAATGCCGATCTGGTGTTTCCTGTGTTGCCAGGTGCGAAGTTAAATGGCGTGATCTTTTTTGATTACGGGAAAGGATTCGCGGATGACGAAGACCTGGATTTTGATTTGCGCCCTGCCACGGGGGGCGAAGTGCGGTGGATTTCCCCGTTTGGTCCTCTCCGTGCGGCACTGGGCATCAATTTGGACAAGCAACCCCAGGAGCAGGGAACGGTGTTTGAGTTTTCCGTCGGGAATGTTTTCTAAGGCAGGAGAATGTTGGGGATGGGGTTGGGAGCGTATGGGACAAACGGGAGAAGGTTGTACCTGTGGATGATGTCAGTTGGCCTGGTTGTCCTTGGCGGGGGGCTGGCCGGGTGCGAAACCGGGTCGACGGACACAACCGACGCAGAATGGCATGCCATGGTGTCCGATTCATCCACGCCGGTGCCGTTTGCCGTGGTGGATACGCAATGGTTGTTGAGCGAGTCGAAGATGGGACAGCAGGTCACGGAAAATCTCGATCAATTCATGAAGGATCGACAGGAGTTGATGGCGCTGGAGCAGGAAGAACTTCGGGATCTGGAAAATGAAATCGTGCGGCTGAGCAGCGTCCTGAGTCCGGAGGCCAAACAGCAGAAAGAAGAACATTTGCGCCAGAGTATGCTGGACTATCAACAGAATGCCGAAGACATGAACATGGAATTACAGTCGAAGCGACGGGAGTTATTAGACGAGTTTCGCCGCCATGTTGAGAACGTCGTGCATCGCATTGCCCAGGAGGAAGGCGTGATCCTGGTCGTGGAAAAAGGCCAGAATGCACAGACCAGGTATTATGAGCCTGGTCTGGATCTTTCGGAGGCCGTGCTGGAAGAACTGGATCGGATGTTTGTTCAGTAAGACATGGATCGCGGGCCTCACGGCACTCGTGCGATGCTGCCCGCACAGGGGAGAGACATGGGTCTGGCAGATTGCGCAGGATGGGAGGAACGAGGAGATGGCTGACTCTGATACTGTCATGGACAGCATGGCCCTGCAGGCCATCCTGCCGCACCGTTATCCGTTTTTGCTTGTGGATTGCGTGGTGGAGTTTGAGCCCTGGCACCGGGCGGTCGGGTTGAAAAACATCACGATCACCGAGCCGTACTTTCAGGGACATTTCCCCGGCCGGCCGATCTTCCCTGGTGTCCTCATCGTGGAAGCCCTTGCCCAGTTGGGTGGGGTCCTGGCCATTCGATCGTCAGGCCCCGACCCATCGCCGGTTGTGTATCTGACGGGCATTGAGAAAGCGAAGTTCCGGAAACCTGTTCTTCCAGGGGATCAAATGCGTCTGGAAGTCGAAGTGATAAAACACCGCGCGCCATTCTGGAAGATGCGGGGGAAGGCCTTTGTGAAATCCCGTCTTGTCTGTGAGGCCGAGTCCACAGCGATGGTGTCGTCAGAGGCCGAGGCCACCTCGAATCCTGGAACGGGGTAGGGCATCGCGATTGAGCAGAGGGCTGGTGAGTGGGTGAGATAGTCATTGATCCGACGGCATCCGTGCATCCCCAGGCGAAACTCGCTGAAGACGTGCGTGTCGGGCCGTTTTGCGTGGTTGGCGAACATGTGACACTCGGTCGGGGGACCGAGTTGCGCGCGCATGTGTGCATCGAAGGCATCACGGAAATCGGTCAACGGTGTACCATCTTTCCCTACGTCTCCATCGGCTCGCCTCCCCAGCATTTGCAGTATCACGATGAACCGACGCGGGTACAGATTGGCGACGACAATATTGTTCGGGAATATGTCACGATCAACCGTGGAACGGCGTTCGATGAAGGCGTCACGACGATTGGGCAGGGGAATTATCTGATGGCGTATTCGCATGTGGCACATGACTGTCGTGTGGGCAATCACGTGATCATGGCTAATGGCGCGACGCTGGCCGGCCATGTTGCCATCGGACATTACGCCGTGATCGGGGGGCTGGTCGGGGTGCATCAATACGTGCGTATTGGTGATTACGCCATGATTGGCGGCTGTTCGGCCGTGACGCGAGATGTGCCGCCGTTCATGCGTGCGGCGGGCAACCGGGCCCGTCTCTACGGGCTGAATGCCATTGGCCTGCGTCGGGAAGGGATTTCGGCGCAGCGTATCCGGTTGTTGAAACAGGCCTATACTGTCCTGTTCCGCAAGAAACAACGCATGGCCGATGCCATTAAAGTGGCGCGTCATCAATTTCAGGACAGTCCGGACGTGTTGGTCCTGCTGACGTTTCTGGAAACCTCGACGCGTGGAACCTGTCGTCCCGTCAACAAAGGTCGGGACGACTCGGAAGATTTTTAGGCGATCACACCGTTGGCGACTGACGAACGTTCATCTCTCACGCCCCCGCTTCCTGTTCCCGGCGGATGGATCGGTCTCATCGCGGGGAATGGCCGTTTCCCCATCATTTTTGCCGAAAACGCCAGAAAACTCGGGTTGCGGGTGTCAGCTGTCGCTCATCACGGGGAGACGTCTCCCGAGTTGGCACAGGTCGTTGATCAGATGCACTGGGTGCGTGTTGGTCAGTTCGGGAAGGTCATTCAGGCGTTGAAGGGTGATGGCGTGCGGCAGGCCGTGATGCTTGGAGGGATGAAAAAAACAGCGCTCTTTTCCGGCGTGCGTCCAGACTTCCGGGCCATTGCGTTCTTCACCAAACTGAAATCGTGGAAAGACGATCATATTCTCAGGGCACTGGCCGATGGTTTTGCGGAGGAAGGCATTACGATTCGGGAATCTACCTTTGGCCTGTCGAATATTCTGGTTCCGGAGGGGGACCTGACGCGACGCCACCTGTCCGAGAGGGAACGGGAGGACGTATCCTACGGGTGGGCGGTGGCGCAAGAGATTGGCCGAATGGATATTGGTCAGTGTGTGGTGGTGAAGGATCGTGTGATCGTCGCGGTTGAGGCAGTTGAAGGAACGGATGACGCTATCCGACGGGGTGGCCAACTGGTTCGGCAGGGAGCCGTGGTGGTCAAGCGTTGTAAACCTCAACAGGATCTACGTTTTGATTTGCCCGCAGTGGGTCCCAGGACCATCGAGGTGATGAATGAGGTCAGGGCTTCGGTACTCGCCGTCGAGGCTGGCAAGACCGTTATGCTTGATCGAGAGGACATGCTGGAGCGGGCGCATCAGTCCGGTATCGTGATTCTTGGGGTTTCGGGGTAAGTGAGGGGGAAGCCCCTGGTGCTATCCTGCCGGACACGCGTCATGACGTACAACAAGTCATAATGGCAGCACCACTGAAAGTCGGGGTTATTGGTGTTGGGTATCTTGGGCAGCACCATGCTCGTCTCTATGCCGAGTGTCCACAGACGCACCTGGTCGGCGTAGCGGATGTTGACGACGACCGGCTGGCCGCCATGGGTCACCGTTTCGGGGTGCCGGTATTTTCGCGTTACCAGGATTTACTGCCTCGCGTTGCTGCAGTCAGTGTCGCCGTGCCCACGGTGCGGCATCTGGAAGTGGGACAGGCATGCCTGACGGCGGGCGTCCATGTCCTGGTGGAAAAGCCCCTCGCTGTCACGCTGGATGAAGGTCGGTTGATGGTCCAGCGTGCACAGGACAAAGGGCTGATCTTGCAGGTGGGCCATGTGGAACGGTTTAATCCCGTCAGCGATCTGGTCCGGGCAAGGGTGAGGAATCCTCACTTTATCGAATGCCACCGTCTCGCGCCGTTTCAGGCACGGGGAACCGACGTTGACGTGACCCTGGATTTGATGATTCATGACGTGGACCTGGCGTTGTCTTTTGGGCTGGGGGATGTGAGCGACGTGGAAGCCGTGGGTGTCTCGATGCGTTCCTCTCGGGTGGATTTTGCCCATGCTCGCGTGAAATTTTCCGGAGGCTGCCTCGCCAGTTTTACGGCAAGCCGTATGTCAACCGACCGTTTACGAAAGATGCGTCTCTTCCAGGACGGGCTGTATCTCTCTGCGGATTTTCATTCGCGCCGCGGTGTGGTGTATCGCCGGACGGGACAGGCAGGTCCCGGGTCCGTGGTTGAGGAAGCGATTCAGGGAGGGGATGCGGAATCACTGAAACGGGAACTGGAAGCCTTTGTGCAGTCTATTCAAACGGGCATGCCATGTGGCGTCTCCGGTGAAGAGGGCCTGGCGGCCCTGGGCGTCGTCCATGCGATCGGTCAGGCCATGGGCCGGGCGACTCGGCCACCGGCCGGGTTGTCCACCGCCATGCCCCGGCCGTGCGCCTGACACATGGCTGGTCTGTCAATCATGATTGTGGCTGGAGAGGCGTCGGGGGATCTCCATGGCGCCGGGCTGGCCAAAGCGTTACACACACTCCGGCCGGATATCAGACTCGTTGGGGTGGGCGGACCACACATGCGGGCTGCGGGGATAGAGGTCGTGCAAGGGTTACATCGTGTGGATGTCGTTGGAGTGCCGGGACTGGCGACGATCGGAAAAGGGCTTGCCAATCTGGCGACCCTCAAACGGTTTTTCAGGCGGGAAAAGCTGGCTGGAGTGGTCTTTGTCGATAATCCATCCATGAATCTTCGATTGGCGAAAATTGCGGCTCGGCTTGGCCATCGGGTGATCTATTATATTGCGCCGCAAATCTGGGCATGGGGCCGACGGCGGATCCATACGATTCAGCGTGTGGTGTGTCGGATGGTCGTGATTTTGCCGTTTGAGGAACCGCTGTACCGGGAGGCCAGAGTGCCCTGCCGTTTTGTGGGCCATCCGTTACTCGACAGCATGGCCCCGGCCTACGAGCGGACCCGTTCGCGGCAACACCTGGGGCTTCCCCCTGAAGGGATGATTCTTGGCGTGCTTCCCGGGAGCCGTCGTGCCGAGATTCGGTCGCTCCTGCCGGTCATGATGGAAGCGGTGTTGCGAATCAAGGCCTCGTTTCCCACCCTCCATTGTGTGATCGGGCAAGCCCCCACGGTGCCTGATGACTGGATCCACGAAGGACTGCACCACACGACATTTCCTGTCACGCTGATCCCGAACCAGCCGAATGAGGTCATGGCCGCCGCCGATTTCCTGTTGGTGGCCTCGGGGACTGCCACCTTGCAGGCGGCTCTGATCGGTACCCCGATGGTTCTCGCGTATCGGGTGTCATGGCTGAGTGCGCTACTGGCCAGAATGCTTCTGAAGGTGGACCACGTGGGGTTGGTCAATCTGGTGGCCGGGCGCGGGGTGGTCCCGGAATTGCTGCAATCGGAAGCCACGGCGGAACGACTCAGCGGAGAGGCCCTGCGGTTTCTCAAGGATCGCGCGCAGTATGAGCGTATGCGGGAAGCTCTGGGGCATGTTCGGGCCAAGCTTGGCACACCCGGGGCCTCCCGTCGGGCGGCGGAGGAGGTGTTGGCTGCATGTCAGGTCTGACCGTTTTTCTGCGGATTGTGTCGTGCTTTCGCGAGCACCGGTTTCGGGTGGCCATGGCCTGTCTGTGTTCGGCTGGCGTGGCAGGCCTGTCGGGGCTGTATGCCTGGTTGGTGCAGCCGGTCCTGGATGGGATCTTTATCGAGAAAGACCGGACGTTGCTGATGATCCTGCCCGTCGTGATTCTGGTGGTCGCGATCCTGAAAGGCGGTTTCGCGTACGGACAGGCCTACCTGATGAGTTCCGTGGGGCATCGAACCGTTGCCAAAATTCGCGAGCAGTTGTTCGGACAGTTCCTTCGACAGTCGTTGGCGTTTCATCATGGACAGACGAGTGGCCGCCTGGTTGCGAGAATTCTGAATGACGTCAATGAAATGGCCGCTGCCATTCCGAGTGTGCTGAAGGACGTGTTCCAGCAGAGTCTCACCTTTGTGGTGATGGTGGGCGTGGCGTTTTATCAGAACTGGCAGTTGGCGACGATACTCATCGTCATGATGCCGTTTTCCATCTATGCCCTTACCACCATCGGCCCGCGGTTGCGCACCCTGGCTACCAAGGGACAGGAGTCGATGGGGGACATGGCGTCCACGCTGAAAGAGGCGTTCACCGGTATTCGTATCGTCAAAGCCTATGGGGGAGAACACATTGAACAGAAGCGTTTTACCAGGAGCAACACGTCGTACATGCGGGCCTGTATCAAGTCGGCTCAGCTCACGGCCTTTGCCTCGCCGATTATGGAAGTGATCGGGGTTGGCGGGGTGACCATGATTATCTGGTACGGGGGGCTGCTGGTCATTGACGACCAACTCAAACCCGGAGAATTTTTTTCCTTTCTGGCGGCCATGTTGATGGCCTATGCCCCGGTGAAAAAAATCGTGGGGGCCAATACGGCAATTCAGCATGCGCTGTCTGCTGCGCATCGCGTCTTTCACATGATGGATACGGATCACGAATTTGTCAGTGACAGAGGGCGCACGACGTTACCGAACCGCTGGCGTGTCCTTGAGTTTCGGAACGTGAGCTTTCGCTACGACAACGAGGACAGGCTGGCGGTCGATCATGTCAATCTCACGGTCAACTTTGGTGAAGTCATTGCGTTGGTTGGCAAAAGCGGAAGTGGCAAATCCACCCTGGTGAGTCTGCTCCCACGGTTGTATGACCCGACTGAAGGGCAACTGTTGATTGACGGGCGGGACATCACGGATGCCACCTTAGCCTCGCTGCGTGCGCAGATTGCCGTTGTCTCTCAGGAGACCGTCTTGTTTGAGGAAACCATACGGGGTAACATCGCCTACGGGCGGCCGGATGCCAGCGAAGAGGACATTATTCGGGCGGCATGGGCAGGACATGCGTGGGAATTTATTGAGAAACTGCCAGATCGTCTCGACACGCCGATTGGAGAAAATGGCGTCAAGCTGTCCGGGGGGCAACGCCAGCGGTTAGCCATCGCTCGGGCGATCCTGCGCAATCCGCCGCTGTTGATTCTGGACGAGGCCACGTCTGCTCTGGATACCGAGTCTGAACGACATATTCAGGCTGCCCTGACCGAACTGGTGAAAAATCGAACGACATTTGTCATTGCCCATCGTCTGTCCACCGTTCGGTGTGCGGACCGCATTGTGGTGATGGATGCGGGACGCATGATCGGGATGGGCGTCCACCACGATCTGCTTCGTCGGAATGCGCTCTACAGGCGTCTGTACGAAACCCAGTGGCATGACGAACCGGCTGAATCCACGGTACAGCTGTAAACGACGCGTGACGGTTTTGCGATGAGGCGCTGGCTGCACGCGAACCTGTTCCCGCTCATCGGTGCCCGCGCCATTCGTCTGCTCGGTCGCTCCATGTCATGGCGTGTGCAGGGATGCGAACACGTTGATCGATTACACCGGCAGGGTCGCCCTGTGATCATCACGTTCTGGCATGGACAACAGTTGATGATGCCGCTTGCCTACCGCGGCCGTGATGCCAGGATTCTGATCAGCCAGCATCGTGATGGAGAGCTCGTGTATCGCGTGATGAAACAATTCGGGTTCGGCGCGGTTCGCGGATCGACGACGAGGGGAGGGGCGAGCGCATTGCGTCAACTCATCCGCGCGGGGCGACAGGGGGTGGATCTTGTCATTACGCCTGATGGCCCGCGGGGGCCCATGCATCGGGTGCAGCCGGGTGTCCTGGTCCTTGCCGGAGCCACAGGCATGCCGATTGTGCCGCTGACGTTTGCGTGCTCAAAAAAAAAAGGTTGTCCAGCTGGGATCGGTTGATGATCCCGTATCCATTTTCGCGGGGGATTTTTCTGTGGGGGCCCCCAATCCGGGTTGAACGGGCCTCCGGTCCCGAGGCCATGGAACGCGCGCGGCGGAATGTCGAGATGACCCTTGTGACCATGGCATCTGAAGCCGAAGCGATGGTTCACCAGCGCGATTGACAGCAAGACGTCGCGCCATGTCCCCATGGCATCCTGTGTGAAAGGTGGGATGTGCGAAAATCCTCCCTGTGCCCCACTGAGAATTGGCGACCGAGATGTGGTATGGCCTGTATAATGTGCTCCTGATTCTCGGTTTTCCCGTTGTGCTTGGCATGCTGCTGATCAAAAAACGGTGTCGCGCCGGCCTGTCGCAGAGAATGGGATGGGTCGTACCGTGTCGGGAGGCCTCTGACGAAAAAATTTTCTGGATTCATGCTGTGTCCCTGGGTGAGGTCTCTGCCATTGTGCCGTTCGTCTCCGCGTTCCGTCGTCGGTATCCTGGCATCAGGATTGTCGTCTCAACCGTGACGGAAACCGGACGGGAAGCCGTAGAACGCTGTCTGGCAGGCATGGCGACACATTGTTTTGTCCCGCTTGATTATCCGTGGATTGTCCGCCGGTTTATTGAGTCTCTGCGCCCGATGGGGTTTTGTGTGGTCGAAACCGAACTGTGGCCGAATTTGTTACGCGCCCTCGGTCGCCGCGGCATTCCGTCGATTATTGTGAATGGCCGATTGTCCTCCCGTTCCTTTTCCCGCTATCAATGGATTCGGCCTTTCATGCGGCACGTACTCGCCACGGTGTCCCTGGGCCTTCTGCAATCCCGGCGGGATGAACGTCGGTTTGTTGAGTTGGGGGCCGCGCCGGCTCGAATGCACAGTACGGGGAACATGAAGTTTGACCTGACCATGGAGGGCGGGCAGACCGGGCAGGGGGCCATTGAGCGGTCGGCACTGGGGCTTCTGGAAGACGAGGGATTGATTGTTGCGGGTAGCACCCATCCTTCCGAAGAAGCCATGCTTCTGGAAAGTTATCGCGCGGTGACGCGTGAGGTTCCAGGGACAGTCCTGCTCCTGGCCCCGCGACACATCGAGCGCAGCGACGGGCTGGCTCGCACCATTCGGCAGTGCGGGTTTCCGGTGATGAGACGGAGTGCCTTGCGCACGAACGGGTATCGTGCCGGGGATGTCAGGGACGCCGGGGTGCCTCGAGTCATTCTGCTTGATACCCGCGGCGAATTGGCCCGGATATACGGATTGGCCGTGATGGCGTTTGTTGGAGGGACACTGGAGCCCGTTGGAGGGCATAATCTTTTGGAACCGGCGGCGTGGGGCAGGCCGGTCTGTTTTGGTCCGTACACCGATCACTGTCAGGACATCGCAGAGTTGTTCATTGAAACCGGTGGGGGCATTCGGGTCCGTAACGTCCGGGAATTGACGGACACGTTCCTGAAAGGCATGCGGGATCATGCCTGGGCCTCTCATGTCGGACAATGTGCGCGGAAAGTCATCGATGACAATCGGGGTGTGGTCGAAAGAAATATGAATCTGCTTGAGCAGGTGGCCGGTTTTCACAGGCCGTAACCCTCCTGGGCCCACGGGATCTGCTGTCAGTCAGTCCTCACCGGGCGTGCATGAACCAATGGGCAATGTCTGGAAGTCGCTGATTGCCGTGCCGTATCAGGGCCTGATACGTTCCCGAACATGGCTGTACGAGCATGGATGGTTCCCTCAGCATCGGTTGCCGTGTCCGGTTGTCAGTGTGGGCAATCTGACCGTGGGTGGCACGGGCAAAACGCCCATGACCATGTGGGTGGCCAACAGGCTTATGGAGCGAGGGAAAAAGGTGGCCATCCTCAGTCGGGGATACCGGCGGCATGCCCGGCACACCTTTGTGCTGGTCTCCGATGGACAGGCAGTCTTTGCTGGCCCCCGTGAGGCGGGCGATGAGCCGTATTTGATGGCCCGTCGTTGCCCGGGGGTCGTGGTGGCCGTTGGCACCAATCGCTACCGGCTGGGCCGTTGGGTGTTACGGCAGATGTCCGTTGATTGTTTTGTGTTAGATGACGGATTCCAGCATTTGAGCCTGGCTCGCGATGTGAATCTGTTGTTGATTGACAGCTCCGATCTTCATGGCATGCGCGCGTTGCTTCCTGCAGGCAGGCTTCGGGAATCGCTTGTGGAGGCAAGACGGGCTTCGGAGATTATCCTGACCCGGGTGGACGATGCCGCTGCCGTGCCCCGCGTGGTGGAATCGCTGGAGGCAGCCATGGGTTGCCAGTGTGATCCCATTACGACGCGCTTCACGGCCCAGGCATTGATGGGGGCATCGGCAGACGCCGTCTGTCAACCGATTGCCACGATCCTGGGACGGCGCGCGCTTATTTTCAGCGGCGTCGGGAACCCGAGGCAGTTTCGTCGGATGGTGGTCGCGCTCGGTGTTCACGTGGTTGACGAATGTGTGTTTCATGACCATGTGACGTATACGGCTTTGACGCTCAGGACCATTGCTCGATCCGTGGAACGGAGTCACCCGGATGTGGTGCTCACGACCGAAAAGGATCTGGTGAAATGTCCGTCACGGTGGTCACTGGCTGTTCCGGTCTTTGCCATATCGCTTGCGGTGGAATTTGTCGAGGGCCGGAGTCGTCTGGAGGCATCGTTGGCGGGCCTGTGACAGATGTCAGGGATGTGGCATCGTCGAAGGCCTGACACCCCGTGTTTCACAAGCCATGACTGTCGGAACGTTCACAATCCAACCGAACGACATACGGAAAATTCTGGTGCGCGCCCCGAACTGGGTCGGCGACGCCGTGATGTGCCTTCCGGCGTTGGATGCACTTCGTGAGGCATTTCCAGAGTCGGAAATTGCCGTGCTGGCTCGTCCCGTGACTGGCGAGGTGTTTGTTGATCGCCCGGGCGCGTATCGCGTGGTGACCTGCGATTATCAGGGGGAGCACGCGGGATGGTGGGGAATGCTCAGATTGGCGCGGAGCCTGCGGCGGGAACGCTATGATCTGGCGTTGTTGTTTCAAAACGCCTTCGGTGCAGCGTTGCTGAGTGCGCTGGCTGGGATTGCTCTGCGGTGTGGCTATGCGACGGATGGCCGAAGGGTGTTGCTCACGCATCCTGTCGCATGTCCGGATCCCAAACGGGCCTTGCACCAGGTTCGGTATTATCTGGATATGCTGACCCCCCTGGTGAACACCGTGCCGGTTCAGGCACCCGTCCTGTACGTGTCACAGGAAGAAGAAACCATGGCGAACCGGTTGCTGCAGGAACACGGGGTCCGGGGTGCGGATGTTCTCATTGGCGTGAACCCGGGATCCGTGTATGGTGGGGCCAAGCGCTGGTTGGCTGAACGGTTTGCCGAGGTGGCGGATCGGTTAATTGTTGATGTCCGTCACCGTTCTCCGAATCCCGTGCGGTGCCTGATTGTCGGAGGGCCGGGGGAGCAGGCATTGGGTGAGGCCATTGCGCGGCGCATGCTGTCGAATGCCGTCGTCTTGTCGGGACGTACGTCATTACGTGGCTTGAAAGCTGTCCTGAAACGATGTTGCCTGCTGGTCACTAATGACACGGGGCCAATGCACATGGCGAATGCGTTGGGCGTGCCGGTTGTCGCGGTGTTCGGGTCAACGGATCCGGTAGCCACGGCACCCTATAACGGATTGTCTTCGGTGGTGCGCACGCCTGTGGACTGCTCCCCCTGTCTGCTGCGCGAATGTCCCATTGACCATCGTTGTATGACGTCCGTGTCTGCCGGTCAGGTGGTGCAGGCCGCACGGGGGATGCTGGCAAAGCGTGTCGTGCGCTGACAGTCGGCTGAGTGTGCGGGAGTCTCCGGCGATGTCTTCAACGCATGGAGCGGTATTTGTGGATCGTGACGGGACGTTGAATGTCGACGTCGACTATCTCTCGTCTCCCGGGGCGTTGGAAGTGTTTCCGCAGGTGCCGGAGGCCGTGTTCCGGTTAAATCGCTCGGGGCTGAAAGTGATTCTGGTGACGAATCAATCCGGCATCGCGCGTGGCTTGCTCTCGTTCGAGGATCTGGATGCCATTCATCAGAAATTGCAGGCCGACCTCACACGGTCACATGCCTGGCTGGATGATGTGTTGTGTTGCCCGCATCACCCCGCTGACGGGTGTCGGTGCCGGAAGCCGGGCCCAGGCATGATTGAACAGGCCACGAGTCGTCATGCCATTGACGTGTCAACAAGTTATGTGGTGGGCGACCAGTCCCACGATGTCGAGTTGGCGAATCGTGTGGGAGCCAAAGGTATTCTGGTGATGACGGGTCCGCGCAGTCGTGAATCACTGGCTGTCTGCCAGACGAAACGTGTCGTGATTGATTGCGTCGCTCCGGATTTTGCCGATGCCGTCTCATGGATCCTTCGGGATTGGACAAACTCTTCACCTGCGGGGCCTCGCTAGACATGGTGTCCCGCGTTCCGTCTGTCGCAGTGCAGGGTGATGATCCGACCTGACAATCTCCTGATTATCAAGCCCAGTTCCTTTGGCGATATTCTTCATGCCCTGCCAACGGTCAGTGCGTTACGGGCGGTGTTGCCCGACGCAAAAATTTCCTGGTTGGTCAAAGCGGAATGGGCGGAACTGCTGGAAGGACATCCTGATCTCCACGAAGTCATCCCTGTGGATTTTCGTGTTCGTTCGTGGCGGACGATCATGGCCACCGTGCGTGCGCGCGCCTTCGATTGCGTGGTTGATTTACAGGGTCTGCTTCGCTCCGCTCTGATCGCCAGGTTGTCGGGTGCTCCGGTTCGAGTGGGGTTTGCCGCGGGACGGGAGGGAAGCTTCTGGTTGTACACCCATCGGATTCGGTTGCCGAATGACGGCACGGTCACCTGGCGTCTACGGGATATGCATGCGGTTGATCGCAACCTGGAAATTGCCAAATGGTTTGGGGCGTCCGTGGACAGGCCGCGGTTTGTGTTGCCGCGACTGGACCACGATCGAGCCGCGGTCAACCGGTTGTTTGCCGAGGCCGGAGTGGGACGGCACGACCGGCTTGTGGCCATGGCTCCGATTTCGCGTCAGACCATGAAATGCTGGCCGGTTGGAAGGTTTGTTGAGGTCGCGGTGGCGTTGGCGAAACAGAAGGATATTAAAATTGTGCTGATTGGATCGCCGGACGACCGCGCCGTGGCCATGCGTTTCCCCAGAGCACTCGGGCCTGCGTGCATCAATCTGGTTGGGAAAACGCGGATTCGCCAGTTGAGTCTGGTCTTTGAGAGAATGGCCCTGTTGATCGCAAACGATTCCGGGCCGGTCCACGTGGCCGCCGCCTGTCGGGTACCCGTGCTGGCATGTTTCGGACCCACGAATCCCAATGCCACCGGCCCGTACGGGGCCGGCCACGTCACGATGGTCAGTGCCACA
>RKSG01000025.1 GCA_007570995.1 Nitrospirales bacterium | reverse complement strand
CTCCATCCCGTTGTCCACAGCGCAAAGGTGGCGGCTTGAAGCAGAGTCAGCATGACCACCGTGATGGCAAACACCGCGCTTCCCGCCCGCAGTGATGCCAGAATCATGTACAAGGGAAAGAGCACAACCAGATAGCGCGGCATGGACTGTGCCGAGTCAAGGTGCGCCGCGAGTGAAATGAGAATCACGGCCACAGACCAGAGACAGAGCAGGGTGCCGATCCGCTTTCTTCCCCACAGCAGGACCCCGGTCACGACGATGGAAGCCAGCGCGCCGTACCCTAATGCCAGATGCCCGCCGACTTGCGCGAAGATGCCATGCCGTGCCATCCCATCCCATGCGTGGGCCAACGACCACCACAAGACCCACAGTGGATTCACTCGTGACGTGGTCCACCCGCTGCCCTGTGCCTCCACAAACTGCAGGGGATTGCCCGTCATGAAATAGCAAAATGCCACGAACACCCCGAGACCAACCGGCACCAGGCCGATCCACAACGCGTTGGGGCGGATCCTGGCCAGGCGCCACTGGCGTTGCTGCAGGTAGTGCAGGGCCAGCAGCGGGGCCATGAACAGGCCAACCAGACGGGTCATCGCCGACCCCATGCCCAGCGCACCGGCCAGGAACCAGTTGCCCCGGCGGGCGTAATACCAGGCGCCGACCGTCAGGGCGAGAAACAGCGACTCCGTCATCAGGCACGAGAACACATACGCGGTGGGGAACAGAAACAGGAACAACACCGCCCGACGGGCCATGGCGTCACCATGGTGGTGTTCGACCAGTTGATACAGGAACCATGCCCCGATGAGCAGGAAGACATTCGATACCAGGAGCGCCGCGACGTAGAGATTGCCGACGACCATGGCCGCGGCGTGTATCACCCACGAGTAGAGTGGGAAGAATGCCCAGGGAGAGTATCCGGTCGCGTCCACGGGGATGGCCAGATACCCCTTCTCTGCGATGGTGTAATACCATCGTGCGTCCCATGCGCTCCAGATGTCGAGCCAGGCCAAGCCGGTTCCAATCCCCCAGAAGTCCTGGACATTACTGATGCCGTAGACCTGGCCGAGCCAGCGTCTTGCCCCCACGCCGACACCGGTCAGGATGACGCGGGACACCCCCCAGAGGGTCAGGATGTAGAGGATGGGGCCCAGGGGCAGGCGTGGCCCGGGCGTGTTCCCGCGTACCGGGGGAGGCGGAGCGGGCGGCGTCCCAGCAATCGCCGCGCGATGGCTCCCCCCATGCCGGGTCCCGGTTGTGGGCATGGCGCGTGATGATGGTCTGCTCATCAGGTCGGTGTGGTTTGTCAGACGGAGAATCTCCATCCCGTTGTCCACAGTGCGAAGGTGGTCGCCTGAAGGAGAATCAGCATGACAACGGTGCTGACAAACGCCGCGCTTCTTGGCCGCATGGAAGCCAGAATCAGATACAAGGGGAAGATCACCACCAGATAGCGCGGCATGGAATTTGCCGCGACGATGTGTGCCGAGAGCGAAACGAAAACCAGCACCTCGGACCAGAGAACGAGCGGGGTGCCGATCCGCTTTCTTCCCCACAGCAGCACCCCGATCACGATGATGGTGACGATCGCTCCGTATGAGAAGCCCACCTCCCCGCCGGCCAGATCGAGCCGGCCTTCCCATATCGGTGTCAACGACCACCACAGGACCCACAATGGATTCTCTCTCGACGGTGTCCACATCTTCTGGGCCTCCGCAAACTCCAGGGGATTCCCCGTGACGACGTAGCAAAACGCCATGAACACGCCGAGACCAGCCGGCACCAGCCCGATCCACAGCACATCGGGGCGGATCCTGGTGAGGCGCCACTGGCGTTGGCGCAGGTATTCCAGGGCCAGCAGGGGGGCCATGAGGCCCCCGACCAGGCGGGTCATGGCGGAGCCCATGCCCAGCACGCCGGCCAGGAGCCAGTTGCCCCGGCGGGCAGCATACCAGGCCCCGACCGACAGGGCGAAAAACGTGGATTCCGTCATCATGCACGAAAACACATACGCGGTGGGGAACAGAAACAGGAACAGCACCGCCCGGCGGGCCATGGCGTGGTCATGGTCCTGTTCAACCAGTCTGTAGAGGAACCAGGCCCCGAGCAGGAGGAAGGCGTTGGACACGATGAGTGCCGTGACAGGGGGACGACCGACCACCGTGTCGACGGCCTGGATCACCCACGGGTAGAGTGGGAAGAACGCCCAGACAGATCCGCCAATGGCTGGGGGAGCCGCCTGGTATCCCACATCCGCAATGGTGTGATACCATCGCGCGTCCCAGGCGATCCAGATGTCGAGCCAGACCTGTCCGGTGCCAATCCCGTGATGGTGTTGCACATTGCCGGGGGTGGAGAGGTTTTGTATGTGTGCTTTGGCCACCACGCCGACGACGGTCAGGATGAGACGGGAGACCGCCCAGAGGGTCAGGATGTAGGGGAGCGCCCCCCCCTTGGTCAACGCCAGGGCTCGACGTGGGCCGGGCGTGTCCCCGCGTGCTGTGTGGTCCGGAGCCGGATCGAGGCGTTTCGCCGGCTTGGCCTTGCGCCGGGTCGGTGTGGTGTGCGTGGCCGGTGACGGTGTGTGCCTCATCGGTGTGCTTCCTCGTGCTGGACGAGTCCTGTTGGGGCAGGCCTTCAGCATCGGGCCGGGCCGTGCGTCGCGCTTGGCTGTCCGTCTGTTACATGGCCACTTTCCATGACAAGGTCCACAACGCAAAGGTCGCCGCCTGAAGCAGAATCAGCGCGGCGACGGTGATGACGAACGCCACGCGTCTCATCCGCCCCCTGGTCGCACGGGGCGCCAGGGGCATGCATGATGCCAGAATGAGATACAGGGGAAAGATGACCGCCAGAAAGCGCGGCATGGAATGTGCGGACAGGCTGTTCGACGCGAACGACACGAGAATGTGTGCCACCGACCAGAGACAGAGCACCATGCCGATCGGCTTTCTCCCCCACAGCAGCCCCCCGGTCGCGACGATCGCCAGGATGGCGCCATACCCCATCGCCAGAGGACTGTTGTGTGCGGCATCGCGCAGAATCAGCTGGCCCTGCCATGCCGTTTCCAATGATTGCCACAGCGTCCACAGTGGATTCGATCGTGTGCCCCACACATTCTGGGCCTCCACAAACTTCCAGGGATTGCCCGTCAAGTTGTAGCCTGTCGCCATGACCACCCCGAGACCAATCGGCACCAGCCCGATCCACAGCACGTCGGGGCGGATGCTGGTGAGGTGCCACTGGCGTTGCCGCAGGTATTCCAGGGCCAGCAGGGGGGCCATGAGCAAGCCAACCATGCGGGTCATGGCGGAGGCCATGCCCAGCGCGCTGGCCAGGAGCCAGTTGCGCTGGCGGGCATAATACCAGGCTCCGACCGACAGGGCGAGGAACAGACCTTCCGTCATCAGGCACGAAAACACATACGCGGTGGGGAACAGAAACAGGAACAGCACCGCCCGGCGTGCCATGGCGCCATTATGGGATTGTTCGACCAGTTTGTACAGGAACCACGCCCCGATGAGCAGGGAGACATTGGACACCAGGAGTGCCGCGACATAGGTATTGCCGACCACCACGGCCACCGCTCGTGTGACCCACGGGTACAAGGGAAAGAAGGCCCAGGCGGTGAATCCGTGAGGATCCGCGGGGGTGGCCAGATATCCCACGTAGGCGATGGGGTAATACCATCGTGCGTCCCAGGCGATCCAGATGTCGAGCCATTCATATCCGCTGCTCATCAGGAGTCTGTGGCCGAAGACCCCCCAGCGTCTCGCCCCCACGCCGATGCCGGTCAGGATGACGCGGGACACACACCAGAGGGTCAGGATGTAGGGAATCGGGTCCCGTGCCCCGATCGCGTTCCCGCGTGGTGTGTCCCTCTCACTCTGCTGGGACTGTTTGGAGCGTGTGGCTTGTGAACGTGATCTGCCCATCAGGTCTCCTCTTCGTCTCACCCCTGGTCATGCCTTCCCCTCCGTCCCCTGATTGCCCGGGGCACCCGGGGCGTGCCTTCCTGTCTCTCCCTCCGTCCAGGGGACGGAGGGGGGGGCACACTGCGGGAATGCATGCCCCCCTGGTCAAAGCCAGGGGCAGGCTCTGGCGCCCCGGGCGACCAGGGGACGGAGGGGGGGGCTTTTCGGCCGTGTTACATGGCCACGCCCCAGCCCAGGGTCCACATCGCAAAGGTCGCTGCCTGCAGCAGACTCAGCACGACCACGGTGATGACGAATGCCACGCTCTTCGTCCGCAGGGATGCCAGAATCATAAACAGGGGGAAGATCACAGCCAGATAACGCGGCATGGACTGTGCCGCTCGGATATGCGACGCAAGCGAAATGAGTATCTGTGCCAGCGACCAGAGACAGAGCAGCGTGCCGGTCTGCTTTCTGCCCCACAGCAGCACCCCGACTGCGGCAATCGTGATGAGGGCTCCGTACCCGATCCCCAGAAACCCGCCCCACGGAGAGAACTGCCCATACCAGGCCATCTCCAGCGACCACCACAACGTCTGCAAGGGATTCGCTCTTGATCCCCACTCGTTCTGGGCCTCCACAAATTTCCAGGGATTGCCTGTCAGTGTGTAGCACGCGGCCATGAAGACCACGAGGCCGATCGGTACCAGCCCGATCCACAGCGCGTCGGGGCGGACCCTGGTGAGGCGCCACTGGCGTTGCCGCAAGTATTCCAGTGCCAGCAAGGGAGCCATGAACAGGCCGACCAGGCGGGTCATGGTGGAGGCCATGCCCAGCAGGCCGGCCAGCAACCAGTTGTGCTGGCGGGCGCAATACCAGGCTCCAACCGTCAGGACGAAAAACAGACCTTCCGTCATCAGGCACGACAACGAATACCCGGTGGGGAACAGAAACAGAAACAGCACCGCCTTGCGCGCCATGGC
>RKSG01000139.1 GCA_007570995.1 Nitrospirales bacterium | reverse complement strand
CCTCCGTCCCCTGGTCGCACGGGGCGCCAGGGGCATGCCTTCCCGCAGTACCCCCCTCCGTCATTCCTGCGAACGCAGGAATCCAGGGGGGGGCGTGCCAGGGGCATACATTCCTGCGCACGCAGGAATCGTGCAGCATCCATGCCCGCCGCTGCTGACTGTGTTGCCTTCGCGCAACAGGGACTGTCACCCTATGAGCTTCTGCTCCGGGTGGAGAATCCGTCGTTGCTCGATCTGGGTGCGGGAGATTTATCCTTCGAAGAAGAACTGCTTGACCGCTACCTTCCCGCTTTGCAACAACATAAGTTGATGCTGACGCTCCATGCACTGGATCGCCTGCAACCCGGATCGCAACTGGGCGGCAGGTATCACGCCAGCCCGGAACGTCTTCGCCGGTTTGCACGCGTCCCGTCGGATCATCTTCAATTCCGGTTCTGGGGCGGGGTTGACATGATGGATCCGTCGAAGTCGCCTGCCCTGCTTGCACGCTATACCATTGTGACGTGTCACGCCCCGGCCACGCCGACCTTTGCCTATGAGCCCACCAGGTTATCGCCATCGGTCATCCGGTCACATCTTGCCCGGACCAAAGGCAACTCCCGGATCGTGCGCGTGAACGGGGAGGAGGCCCTGAATGTCATGCACCGGGGCAGGAACCTGACGTTTCCCCCATGGAAATTTCTGATTCAGGGCCCGCTCGCGCTGTTGAATCTTGTGGCCAGTCGCGGGGAACTCTGCGTGCTCTCCGCGATTGATGACGAAGTGTTTTGGGAATTTCTCGCGCAACTGGTGGACGATCCCGCGATGCGACCGGCAGACGTCGTGTTCACTCCGGACACGCTCCCGGGCATATTCGGGCCTGTTTACCGCAAGCTGACGTCATTGAAAATCGGGGAGGGCTGTCGTCTGTCCGACGTCACCGCGCTCCGACGGGCGCTTCCCCCCGGGCTGCAGCTTCGGGACAGGAAACCCTTCACCTGCCGATTCCGTTTTGTGGAAATCCGACGAGGTGCAGTATTCCCTGACATGCCCGCAGGGATGACCGCCCGACAATTCAGGCACATGAGCGAAGAAGCATCGCCCTGGCAGCTTGTGCTTGTCCCGGAACGATTGACGAAAGAACAATGAATTAAGAAAACGGCCCAGGGGGGCATCGGCCAGGGAACCAGACACGAGACGTCTTCCATCAACTGAGAGCGGCATGAGGAAGGTTCACGGAACTCTTAAAAGTGCGAGGGCAAAGGTCGCGCTTCCGTTCGAGCCAGCCACGTTGGACGAAAACGAGCGGGCCACCCTTCCTGTCAGCACTCTGGAATGGTCAGTACGGACAGCCAACTGCCTCAAAAAGGAGGGCATTAGAACGTTTGGAGATCTGGCAAAGCGAACCGAAGCCGAGCTTCTGCAGGTCACCAACTTCGGACAGGTCTCCTTACGCGAAGTCACCGAGGTTTTGTCGAAGATGGGCTTAGCTCTCAGAGATCACCCCCCCACACCTTCGCAGCCGGCCTCACAGCCCATGGTCTTTTCGTTTGGCATTGAAGAAAGTCCTGCGACAATTGAAGCCCACATCATTCATGATCTCGAACAATATCTCTCAGGTCTTGCGATCTCACGAAAAATCATATTTTGTGCGCGATACGGGTTCCGACAAGCCGTCAGGACGCTTCAGGTAGTCGGCGATGAAATTGGATTGACCAGAGAGCGAGTACGCCAGATTCAATCGAAGATACAAAAGAATTTGCGTCATATGGGGACCGTCGACAAGAAGGCCCTGTTCCGCTACCTGCAGAATCACAGAGGGTCCAGTGTGCATAAGCTCTATCCCGGGCTGGATGCACTGTTTGTAGACAATCCGTTGGTTGGCAAAGGGATAAAATCCATCAAGAACGATAATCTCATAGAATTTTTAGAGGATTACACCGGGGTCGCAAGGGGGACCTATCAAGTTGCAGAGAAATTTCTGTCTGACATTGCCCTTGAGAAGGCGCATGATCTCTTTCTTGAGATCCCCTCGCCTCTGGACATTGAGTTATTCAAGCAGGAGCTACAGTCCCTGTACGGGTTACCGGAATCTTCTCTGGATCATGCCATCCGCCATTTAGAGGCAATCAGGAAATGTCGTATCACCGAAGACGGCATCGTCCCTCAAAACCTTCCACGTGTTCGCGGCGTCACCCATGTTCTGTTAAATTTCCCGGACGGTTGTCACTGGAAAACCGTCAACAGGATTCTCGCACAGCGCAACATCACAAAACCGTTTATAAGCAGAGGCGGACTCCCCAGGGTAACGGCAGATGCGACTTTCGCTTCCAATGATCGTATCTATCTCTACGGGAGAGGGATCTACCGTCATCGAAAGTTTCTCGACCTTGACGCCTTAAACATCGACGACATTCTGAAGACCACAGTACGCATTATTAAAAATTCAGACAGGCAGGCAATGGGCTTAAAAGAAATGTTTGCAGACATTACCAGCCAGTTAAACATTCGCATTGCTTTCTGGGATTTACGCCATGTCTTAAAAGAGTACGGCTCCAAACGTGGCATTTATTTTCAGGGCATTTCTGGAACCCATACCCTGGCCTTACGGGAGATACAGCAGAGGGTAACCAATGCCCAAATCATTCTGAATGTCTTCAGAGAACAGAACAAAACCCTGAGTTTTGAAGATGTCCAGACCCGTTTGGAAAGCTGTGTCAGCCAAAGCATCATCAGCTTACAGCTCAGCGAACTTCTGGAATCGAATGCCCTGATCCGGATTGCTCCAAGCACCTATTGCCTGCCGGAGGTTGCTTTCGCGGACATTGATGAGACCGCAATCAAGAACAGGATTAACGAATATCTGTCGGATTATGAAACGATTGAGCATGATTTCTGGAGGGAGCAGTTAAACGCTGAATTGAATCTCAAACAGTCGAAGTATTTCTACAATTCTTTTGTAAAATATCATGCAGCGGACAATGGATGGCTTCACTCCATAGACCTTGCAAGTGCCAGACCCCTCCAATTCAGAAGGGCGATTGACGTGCTGAGAGCCTATCTGAAGTCCGAAGAGACGTTCGCGGAAGATTGTCGATCGCTCTTAACACTTCACGGCTTCAGTCATCTCACCATCAGCCGTTATGCACGCACCCACCTGAAAATACCCATGTCACCGTCGTAACATTTCCAGTGAAAGGACAAAGCCCATGACACAGGAAGACAGGATTGCGCCATCGTTAAGTATCGGGCCGTTTGTTTCTGCCGCATGTTTTGCGGAACATGTTTTAACGGAAACCGACAATGCTCATTCCCTGATCCGGATTATTGACCGCATCCAGGTTGCCATTACGGCTCGTGGTGAGATGAAGGAGCTTCCCAAGATTCAGCACAGTCTCACGTTGTTCGTCAGTCTGAAGTGTGGAGGGGAACGGGGATCACATGAACTGGAGATTATTCCAGTAAAGCCCAGCGGGGAAAGACTCCCTTCACAAAGCAATCCCGTCCATTTCGAAGGCCCGGAATACAAGGGCGTCAATATAATTGCGAAAATGGCAATAGAGATTAGTGGGGAAGGGACGTGGTGGTTTGAAATTCGCCACCGGAAGCAGTTGCTGACTAAAATACCGCTTAACGTGATCTTCCAGATTCAGACGAGGAAACCTGCAAATCCTACCTGATGGTGTCGTGCGGGGTGGGGGCGTCGGTATCTCCCATTGCCCGAGTGCCAGAAGGGTGGACGGTCGAGGCAGAAAGCAGGTTTCGCAGTTCCTCGGACAATTCTGCTTCGGAATATAAACCAGCCTGGACTTCGATGGCTCCTCCTTCTATCAGTTGAGCGATTTCCCTTGAGCTGGCATCGCCAGAATCCAGGATGTCCTCAAAGTTTGGCAAGAGCCATTCTTCCAGTTCGCGAAGGCCAATAATCCCGCGAACGTACTCAAAGGATTTTTGGGAAAGTTGTTCCTTCAGGAAGAGCGCACACATGATGCCTTTAATCAGGAAGGCTTAGAAAGATTTGGAGCGGGAAAGGGGATTTGAACCCCCGACCCTCGCCTTGGCAAGGCGATGCTCTACCCCTGAGCTATTCCCGCTCCTCAGTCTGAGGTGTGCCGTTCATTCTATTGCACCCCGGCGAATCCAGTCAAGAAATTCCGTGCGGACATGCGTGTGTCAAATGTACCTGTACCGTTTCAATTAAACAGACTGTTTGGCATACGTTGTGATATTCTGCGACATCTCATGTCCAACATGTGACTGTTGCTCGCCATAGACAGGTGACCATGCACATCAGCATTCTCGGAACAGGCTACGTGGGACTCGTCACCGGTGCGTGTTTTGCGGAATTCGGACTGACGGTGACGTGCATGGACATGGACGCCGCCCGCGTTGAACAACTGACAAAAGGCCACGTCCCGTTTTATGAACCCGGCCTGGCCGAACTGACCACCAAAGGCTACAAGGCCGGACGTCTCTCATTTACCACCGACTTCCACCATGCCGTGGACACCGCAACGGTGATTTTTATCGCGGTGGGCACCCCGTCGCGCCCCGATGGGTCGCCCGACCTGTCATCCGTGGATGGCGTGGCCCGAAGCATCGGTCAGCACATGACCGGGTACAAAGTCGTGGCCACCAAGTCAACGGTGCCGGTGGGAACCGCCACACGAGTGCGGGACATCATCACGGAGCAGCAGACAAAACCCGTCGCCTTTGACGTGGCGTCCAACCCCGAGTTTTTACGCGAGGGATCGGCAATCAATGACTTCATGCGCCCGGATCGTGTGGTCATTGGCACGGACAGCGAGCGGGCAACCGCCATCCTGAAGGAGCTGTACCGGCCGTTGTATCTCATTGAAACGCCCTTCATCGTGACCAACGTGCAAACGGCAGAAATGATTAAATACGCGTCGAATGCGTTCCTGGCCACCAAAATTTCCTTTATCAACGAAGTCGCCAATCTCTGTGAATGTGTGAACGCCGATGTGCAGACCGTGGCCAAAGCCATGGGGTTGGATAAACGGATCGGGGCGAAATTCCTGCACGCCGGTGCAGGCTATGGCGGATCATGTCTGGGGAAAGACGCGGCGGCCCTGGTTCATACCGGCTCACATGCCGGCTCTGCCATGCCGTTGGCGGCAACGACCCAACAGGTCAATGCCCAACAACGGATCCGGATGGTGGAGAAAATCCGCGACACCCTGCATGGCGTACAGGGGAAAACCATCGCCCTGCTGGGATTGTCCTTCAAACCCAACACTGACGACGTGCGGGATGCGCCTGCCTTGGTCATCGCGGCCCATCTGCTGAGGGAAGGCTGCACCATCAGAGCCTATGACCCGGAAGGCATGGAAGGCGCATGCAAGGCGGTACCTGGCCTGATCGGATGCAACGACGCCTATGACGCCATGAAGGGGGCAGATGCCGTGGTGCTGGCCACCGAATGGAATCAATTCCGCAATCTGGATCTGGCACGCATGACAGCGCTGCTTCGCACGCCGGTCATGATTGATCTCCGTAACGTGTACGACCCCGAGCGGATCGCCGCACATGGCATCCACTACGTTTCCGTCGGACGCCCTGCCGCCGGCGCGAATCCCTTTCAGCCTCCGTGACCGACCCACGACTCTGCTGCCAGGCCCCTGGATTCCCGCTCAACTCACTGCGGGAATGACGGATGGGGGGATTCCTGCGTGTGCAGAGCCTGCCCCTGGGTTTGACCAGGGGCCTGCCCCTGCCTGCCCCTAGCGCCCCGGGCGACCAGGGGTATGTCCCTAGCCCCCCGGTGTAAGGCGCCGGCGGCGGGGCACCGGGCCGGGCCGTCATTCCCCTGGTCGCACGGGGCGCCAGGGGCAGGCTCTGCACACGCAGGAATCCAGCACGGCTTATACGTGAGCGGGACTCAGCTGTCTTTGGGTTCCCTGGGTTTATACCCCATGCGATCCAGCACCTTGGTAATCCGCTTTTTCATAGGCCCCTCGGCATCCGCCAGCGCGGTGGCCAGTGGCTCCACCGCCGGCTTGCCGATTTTCCGCAAAATCTCGGTCGCGGACTGACGCAACTCATCTTCTTCCGACACCAGCAGCGGAATGACCTTTGCGACGGAAGGCCTGCCGATCTTAATCAACGCCTCATACGCACGATGCCGGACATCACCCACCTCATCCTCCAGACAAACCACCAGGTCGTCCACCGCCTCGGCGGCCCGAAGTTCTCCCAGCACCTCCACGGCATACTTGCGATTGAGCCAGTGCGAATCCTTCAAATCCATCAACGCGGCGTCAACTTTGACGACATTCGGATCCTTCGCCCGGATGCGAAACTGCTTGACGACCCGCTTGCCGTCTTCCTCGACAATGCGGAGCGTGGCCCCGTCACCCGTTTTCAGCTTGCGAAGATCCTCCAACGCCTCTTCCGCCACGTCCAGCAGGACGGTTTTCCCGTCATAGGCCAGAAGCTCGACTTCAAGCTGGTTGGTCTCCAGATTGATGGCCGTCACGTTTTCGGTCACAAGATTAAACCCCTCTTTCCTGGCCCGCTTGGGAGTGATATTCACAAGGGGGGCCGGAGCCGGGGTTGGAGCTGGTGAAGCTGGATCTGCCATTGCTACGTCTCCTTCTCAGATTTCTGCCCCTGGTGCAGGCATGACGGATGGGGTGACCAGGGGAATGACGGTCGGGCCGGCCGGCCGCTTGGGCGTGATATTCACCAAGGGGGCCGGAGCCGGGGTTGGCGCTGGTGGAGTTGGATCTGCCATTGCTACGTCTCCTTCTCAGATTCCTGCCCCTGGTCAAGCATGCCCCTGGGTTTGACCAGGGGGCCAGGGGCAGGCGTGGGGGGCTTTTTGTGCTCGGAACCGTCACGACCCGGATTTCCATCCCAGACAAGCCAGCACACCCTCGGCGGTGTCGCGCACCATTTCGTTTTCATCTTCCAGTAAGGCGACCACCGGTTCAATGGCACGGCGATCACCCAGCCTGGCCAGGGACTCGGCGGCATTGCGGCGCACCAGCCAGTCCTCATCCGTCAAGGCCTCCACCAGCGGGGAGAACCCGATGGCGTCACCAATCTTGCCCAACGCCTCGGCCGCATGACGGCGCACAATCCAGTTGGCCCCTCTCAACCCGTCAATCAGGGCCTCGGTGGCCCGGCTGTCCCCGATTTTTTTCAACACACGCGCGGCATCCTCTCGCAACATCGCATCCATCAAACAGTCCACCAGGGCAGGGACGGCATCGGGATCCGCGATCCGCTCCAGCGCCCAGACCGCAGCCGTGCGGACACCGCCGTCCCTGTCCTTCAACGCACGCACCAGATGAGGCACCGCGCGCGACTGTTTCAAGTGCCCCAGCGCAGACGCCGCCTGTTCCCGGACGGCCCATTCATCATCGTCCAACGCCTCAATCAGGGGATCAATCGCGGATTCTCCAATGCGCACGATTGCACTGACCGCGGCTTCCCGAATGACACGATCATCATCCTCGAACATCTCAATCAGGCCGGGAATTGCCGAATCCCCCATGCGCCCCAGACCATCCGCGGCATGATTGCGCAACCCCTCGTTGTCATCACGAAGAGCAGACAGTAATTGCTCCAGACGACGACTGTCAGCCATGCACGTGCTCCTTCCCCGCCCACTGTGACTCATCCATCTGCGCGGCGGACGCTTCCAGTTTATCCACGATGACCCCGGAATTGTACGAGACCAACCCGTCACGATCCTGTTTCATCTTCCTGAACAGATCCGCGTGAGGTCGCAACGCCTCAATGTCCTTAATTTTCTCCAGCGCTTCCACCGCCAGCACCCGTAACGGTCTGATGGGGATCATGTCAATCAGCAGCTCCACGGGTCTGGCGTCGCCAATGAGGCCCAACCCCTTGGTCGCCAGTTCCTTGACCCCCGTGTCCTTGTCCTTTCTGAGACGTTCAATCAATGGCTCCACGGCCCGCACATCGCCAATTTTCCCCAACACGTCTGCCGCGGCTTCCCGCACCACCCAATCATCATCATCCAGGTATTCAATGAGAATCTCCACGCCGGGCCGGCCAATGGGATGCAGTTTCTGCACGGCTTCCTGTCGCGCGCCCTCGCGAAGTTCGGTCTCTTCCACGTCCCGCAATTCATCCATCACCTCATCAATGCGATCCCGAATGGCGCCGAGTTTTTTGAGGGTCTCCACCGCCATATCCCGAACGGCAGGATCCCCCATGGCATCCACCAACGCATCGGCGGAGCGTGGGTCCAGAAGATGACCGAGGATCTGAGCGGCCTGCACGCGCGCGTCTTCATCCGGCTCCTTCAGCCTGGCGGTCAACGGCCCGATCGCCGTCGGAATCACGCCCAGCAAGGCCGTGACCTCGGACCTCAACTCGTCATCCTCCAACAACGCCACCAGGGCACCGGCTGCATCTTCATCCACCACACCGGCCATGTGTTCCAGAGCCGTCACCACCGCCCCACGGACGCCCTCCTCATCACTGCGGAGCAGCTTCACCAATGCCACCCCTGCGCGCGGGTCCCCAATCCGCGCCAACATGCGGGCTGCTTCCACCTTGTAGGCTGGCGAGCCGGTCTGCATGGCGGCGATTACCAGCGTGACCACGTTTGGCCCGCCCTTGAGACACGTGGCCGTGGCACGCATCCGGCGCCAGTCCTCCTCATGCGCCAGCTCGGAGACGATGACTTCAAGGGTTTCTTTTGGCATGGTGACGACTCAAGCCCGCCCCTGGCCCCCGGCCACGGGCAGGCTCCTGGTCAAAGCCAGGGGCAGGCGTTCCAGACGAACCCGGTTGGGGTTCCATCCCAGACGGGTCACCGTTTCCTGAATATGGTAACGGATATTGTCATCGCGTTCGCGTTGAAGCTGTTTCACCAGGGGCGCAATGGCCGGCTGTCCAAACTGCACCAGAGCCTCACTCGCCTCCTGCCTGACCAAGGTACTTTGAAGGGCCTGAATTAAAACCGCAACGGCTGATTCATCCCGCAGGCGTGCCAGTGCCCGCACGGCCTCTTCCGCGGCGGCCAGCTCCAGTTCAGACTGATTGTCCTCACAGGCAGGTGTGCGGTCGGCATACTCACCCGTCGGCAATGCACCGAGCAGTCGAAACAGGACGGGGAGCACCCGGCGATCGCCAATTTTCCCGAGTGCCTCGATGGCCCGCACCCGCAGACGTGGCTCCTCCATGGCCTCCAGCAGCGCGTCAACGACGACGGGATCAGCATTGCCAAGATCGCCGAGCGCACGGGCGGCTTCCTGACGCACGGCCGTATCAGGATCACGTTTCACAAGACCCACCAGCGGGGGAATGGCCGTTGGAGACCGCACCACACACAACGCCTCCGCGGCACGCAGGCGGATTCGCCAGTCATCGTGGGCCAGTGCGTTCACCAGCGGCGTCACTGCAGATTCACCGAAGGACGCCAGCACCGCCACGGCCTCGTCGCGCACCGCCGGCACCTTGTCGTGCAGAAGGAGCACCAGCGTCTCAACCGAACGCGGGTCGCCGAGTCGTCCCACCGCGCGGGCGGCGTGCATACGGACAACCCAGTCGGGATTCAGCAGGGCGGACATGAGCGGTTCGAGCACGCGCGCATCGGCGGTGGATGACAAGACGGAAGCCGCGGCCTCCTGCACGGACAAATCCGGATCACGCAGACAGGCCCCCAGCTCCACCACGGCCGGTTCTCCAATCGCGGCCAGTGCCTGCGTCGCAGCGGTTTTCACGGCGCGATCGGCATCCCGCAACGCCTCAATCAACGGCCGCACGCCTCTCGGATCCCGACATTCCCCAAGTGCCACGGCGGCTTCCTCGCGGATGCCCCAATCTTCATCCCGTAATGCGGCGATGTGTTCAGTGACACGGGTCGACACGGAAGTGGTTGCCTTCTTCTTTACGTGCTCCGCCCCAGGGGCCAGGGGCATGCGTGCAGCCGAACTGCCCCTCACCCCTTCCCTCTCCCAGAGGGAGAGGGAGAAGCTGCCCCCCAGAGCGGAAACGGGCACGCGGGGCCTGCCCTTGGCCCTTCGTCCCTCCTGGATTCCTGCCCCTGGTCAAAGCCAGGGGCAGGCTTCGCAGAGCCTGCCCCTGCCCTCCCCCTGGATTCCTGCGTTCGCAGGAATGACGGAGGGGGGTACTGCGGGAATGCATGCCCCTGGCGCCCCGTGCGACCAGGGGACGGAGGGGGACCAAGGGACAGGGGTAACCAAAGGTCAGCGTTCAATGCGGTAGGCTTTGGCCGGTTTCGCGAAGTCTCCAGAGGGGCCGAATCGGCCTTCTTCGCCAAGCACCTTATCCGGGTCGGTATACTCAAGATCCTGCAACCCATCCTGATCCCTGCCCCTGGGTTGCTCCCAGCCGAGTTTCTCAAGCGTCTCCAACACGGTCTTCTTCAACGCACTGGACGCCGTCAGACGAGTGGAGGCAAACGCCAGCACCCGCTCACTCTCTTTCTCCACCTTCGACGCATCCGGATCATGCAGAAAGGCTACCAGCGGCTCAATGGCCACATCTCCAATCAGCACCAGCGACGAGGCAGCATAGTCCCGCAATACAATATCCTTCAGCAACAGAATCAGATCCGGGATGACCTTGGGATCACGAAAATGTCCCAGCGCCGTCGCAGCCGCTTCCTTGATGAGCTGATCCTCGCTGATAATGCACCCGGGGGTCGGCCGGCCCTGTTGCGCTATCCCCTTGCCCTTCAGCGCATCCAACACCGGCGGCAAGGCACGAGCGTCGCCGATCATGCCAAGCGACGCAATGGCGTGACGCTTCACAGCCCCGTCCTTCATGGCACCAATCAGCCCATCAACGGCCAGCGGATCCCCGATAATGCCCAGGGCAATCGTGGCATCCTCCCGAACGGCACGATCCTCATCCTTCAGGGCACCAATCAGCGCCTCGACCACACGCCGATCCTTCGTCCAGGCCCGCCCCATCTGATAGTCCGTGGTCATGCCGCCGAGCGCCCGCACGCCATGACAGCGAACCACAAAATGCGGATCGCGTAACGTGTCCAGGAGAGCAGGAATGGCCGCCTCGCCAATATACACGAGGGCGGTGCCGGAGGTTTCACGAACGATTTTTGACGTATCCTTAAACAACCTGATTAACGTGGGAATGGCCTTGGCATCGCCGATGCGCCCCAGCGTCCAAGCCGCCGCGCTTTTGACAGCCCCGTCCCGATCCCGACAGGCAATCATCAACGGCTGCACGGTGTCGGGTTCCTTGAGGAACCCCAGGGTCTTGGCCGCCTGCTCCCGAACACGCCACCGGTCATCCTTCAAACAGGCCACAAGCCTCGGCACCGTGACGGCCCCCAGCGACGCCATGGCAGACACCGCTTCACGCTGCACCTCCATGATGGGGTCATTGAACAACGTAATCAGCGACTCAATGGCCTTGTCTCCGCCGATTTTCGCCAGTGCCCATCCCACGTGCACGCGAACGGCCCAGTACTCATCCTCCAGCGCGGTGAACAGGGCATCGGCGGAAGCTGGATCACCCAACTCGGCCAGCGCCTTCGCGGCTTCCTCCCGCGTGGCGTCATCAACATCCTCTAACGCTTCAACCCACTGTTCGACGTGCTGTGTCATGGTCGTACACGCCGCCCGCGTTACTCGTCGGCGTAATCGTAATCACGTTCCTGTTTATACGGTTGCGTATGGCTGCACCGAATCACCAGTGTCTGTGTGCCGCGTCCGTCCACGCATTGCGTCAGGGAATCCGCAAAATCCAGCGTGCCGTCCAGCGTCACCCGAAAGGCAAAATCAAACGTAAAGGTCCCGAAACGATACTCGCCCGGCTTCAACGTAATTTCCCGCGCGACGGTCGTCTTATGGGATTCATAGGTAATCGGGTCGTTGGTCCAGATCAGGGGCGTGATGCCTGGCACATGCCACCAGGTTGGCGGCTGGATGGCTGTCGGGTCCACGGTAATCACGTATTCCCGCGTCAAGGGATTCACTGATTCCCGTGCCAAGCCTGTCCCGGCGAAGAGCATGACGCCGATGAGACTCCCGACCACCAGGAGCGATCGCAGCGCGACTGCTCCCATCGTCACCGATAACCGTTCAGCGAGCTGCGAGTTGTTCATTGCCTGTTGTCCTGCGCTGAGGTTTCTGTTGAAAAATCTCCGTCATGGCCTGACTGTCCCATTCCGTATGGGTTTCCAGCCCGAGTGCTGCCAGCACCGTGGCGCCGGTGTCCATCACTCTCACTTGGCCGGTCATGGCATACCCTGGCTTCACGTTTGCGCCCCAGGCAAGCCAGGGGACGAGGGCCTGCTGCGTGGCACCCGCGTCCATCGCCGCGTCGACGGCCTGCGGGACGCCCGGGCCTGTCAACCCCGTGACGATGACCATGGTGTTGTCCAGGACACCGTGTTCCCGGTAGAGCGCCATGACATCTGCAATCGCCGTATCAACCGCCTGGAGAGCTGTGCGGTACTGACTGGAGTCCCAGCCGCGTTTGCGGGCGACATCTGCCGGTTCGGGAAGGTGGGCCACCAGCAGCCCAGGGACTTCGAAGAGACGGAAATTATAGCCGCCTTCGCTGGTGACTTTTTTCAGGTAGTCCTGAATATATTCCACCAGTGTCGCGGGTGTGCAATGTGGTTTGGCCTTCCCGCACGTTTGCATATCCACGTAGATTTCCGGTCTGGCAAGTTGGTAGAAGCGCTCATCCATAATAAAGAGCGCGGTATCCAGCCCGCCGGCCAGATCGAGATAATCAAACAGAGTGGGAGCACGAAGGAACGACCGGGAAAAGTCATATGTTTCCCATTCCCGATTCACGCGATGCTTAGCGACGGGCAAGCCTGTCAGCAGGCTTGCCATGGCTGGCACCGTCAATGGTGGAGACACCGACCGGGCCTTCCAGGTGACGGCCCCTTCCCGTGCAAGTTTATGGACGACCGGCATGGGGCCATTCTCCCCCGCGTTAATGGCGGAGCTACCGACACCTTCCAGGACAAAAAGCAGGACGCGGTCGGCCTGGGCAGGAGAGGCAGCAAACGCGGAGGGGATGAGGGAAACGAGAGACGCGAGCACGAATAGAACATTTGCCACAAAGACCATCATTTAATTCACTCCCAAAGCATGCCCTTGGCCCCCTGGTCGCCCGGAGCGCCAGGGGCATGCCTGACCAGGGGACGGAGAGGGGGAGCAATCTCAAAGCCTTTTTATTACAACACCAAGAGCGAAGCGTACCACGAAGATTTTTCAGTGGTCAATTCACTGACCAGGCCCCTGTACCCAAGCAAAAACCATCCCTTGATCAAAGCCAGGGGCAGGCATTGATCTTCTGTGCCGTGTAT
>RKSG01000104.1 GCA_007570995.1 Nitrospirales bacterium | reverse complement strand
GGTCCCCCCCATGGGTGCGGCCGGGACCGCCCCCCCCGTCGTGACGGCCCTGTAGATGGAGGCGTAGACCGGGGCATCTTTCCCAGCCGTGCCGCTGGCACCCTTCAGGACGGCCTGAATGGGCGTCTGCCACTGGCCCAGACCCACTGCCGGGTCGTAGGTGGAGGGCACAACCCAGACCTGCGTCCGCCAGAGGGTGTGCGTCTGCGGGTTGTAGGTCGTGGAGGTCGACCAGCCCTCCGGCGGGGCGTAGTCATGAGACGACGCGCTGTACTGCCCGCCGGAGGGCGCCCGGGGATCCTCGGCCGCGACGGCCACGGCCTGGTAGGCCACGGCCCAGAAGGGCGCCATCGCCCCCGTGGGGCCAGGAACGCCACTGACATCCGGGATCAGCGTCAGCGTGTTGGGGGTCAGCGTGGCGTCGGGGACGAGAGTGCGGGCCGGGCCGCCAGACACCAGGGCCCGTCCCCGCAGCACCAGCCTGTCACTTGCGCGAATGTCGCCGTAGTAGATGGTGCCCGCCATGACGAACGGCACCGCCCCACGGGACAACTCATGGGTATAGTGATACGCCCACCGTTTGACCAACGTATAGATGAGGGGCGAGACGTGCACCGTACTCCCCTCCGGTGGAGGCGTATGGGTTATCGTGAACATCCCCACCTCCACCCAGTGGCGGTGGCCCTCGGCCCCCCTCCCGGCAGGCGACAAGGCCATGCCCATGTTCAGCTCGATCTGCGCCCGGGGCACGGTGTGGCCGGTGAACTCCAGAATGTCCGCCCAGTTACCTGGAGCGACTTGCCCCACGTTGGAATCGCCCTGATAGGCCGGGATGATCGTCCACGCCACTTCCCCTGAAGGCTTCGTCTGGGGGATATCCAGCGTCGTCACCACGGCCGGCGTGCCAGCGGCGCCGGGCGTGCCGGGGATGCCCTGAAGCCCCCGGTCGCCCTTCTCAGCCTGAAGATACCGCACCTCGACCAACTTCAACGCTCTCAATCCGCGCACCATACGGATGGAGGAATGGCCGGCCCCCGACGGCGTGGCGAGCCCCAACTCAAACGCATGAACCGCGAGGGAGTGATCGGCTCCCAAGACATCAAAGCTGACTGTGTCTTCGATGATTTGGATCGGGACGCAGCTCAACAGATTGGCACTGGCCGTGGTGGACAGCCAGAGCTGGACGGTCTTGCCTGGCGTCAGGCGGACACCGAGATCGACCGGGGTGTTGCCGGTGGGAATGGTCAGCGAGGCGGACAGGAGGTTGGCACTGTACGGTTCCCCATACGTCACCGTGTTGCCGATCCCGCTTCCCGCAGAACCAGATCTGGAAGAAGAGATGGGCATGCGGGCGACGCTAGCATGGGCTCAGGGTGGTGTCAAGCCACAGAGTCACTTGCGGGCCGGGGGTAGTCCACTACCCATGGCGATATCTTGTGCAGGGGTACCCCGGTCATTTTAATTCTCCTGCATCCCTACCCTGAATACAGACCCGTCTTTCCAACTTGGACTGGCCCCAGCACCAAGCACCCGACTGGATTCCTGCGTCCGCAGGAATGACCGAACGGGAAACTTGGACCAGCCCCAGCACCAAGCACCCGACTGGATTCCCGCGTCCGCAGGAATGACCGAACGGGAAACTTGGACCAGCCCCAGCGCCAAGCACCCGACTGGATTCCCGCGTCCGCAGGAATGACCGAACGGGAAACTTGGACTGGCCCCAGCGCCAAGCACCCGACTGGATTCCTGCGTCCGCAGGAATGACCGAACGGGAAACTTGGACCAGCCCCAGCACCAAGCACCCGACTGGATTCCTGCGTCCGCAGGAATGCATGCCCCTGGCGCCCCGTGCGACCAGGGGACAGAGGGGGAACAGGGGCTTGCGTTCATCAAGGAAGCCACTGCTATGCCCCTACTTTTCAACAACCCATGTTGATAAGTCTCAGACGCTTGTTCCCTCGCGGGAATATCCTGCGGGAAAAGCCACGAAACCATGCGGGTTTTCTGAGAATCACGAAATACTGCCCCAAATCAACACGTGAAGACCAGACACCACTATATGTGGTATGAAAAAATTGTTGACCACAATGCACAAAAAATGTGCAATCTGTTTGTTCCTCTTTCTGTTCAAGAGGCCAACGCCTCACAGCGCGAGTTTTCACCAGCTTATCCACAGATTCTGGGGAAAGAAAATTGAACGGTTGGCCCCAATTTTGCTTGAAGGTATACAGGACGGTTGGAGCAATCGCAGCGGGATGGACGGGAACACCGAGACACCACGGGTATTGTGACGCCGGCAACGGCACGAGGAAGACCTGACTGACGTGCAGGCCGGGTTCCTCAATGGATGGGCAGCGGGATCGTTCAACCTCAAGCGCGATACGCGAAAGACGTTTACGTCTTCCAGCTCAGGTGACGCCGGAATAGTAACGGAGAATGTCGGACACGGAAATCAGACCGACAATTTTCCCACTTTCGGTCACACACACATGGCGAGTGGCTTTTTCCTTCATACACCGTACCGCTTCCACCACGGATTCCCGACTTTCAATCGTCATGATCGGTTCTCTCATGCAGGTTTTGACCGTGGTCGTTTCGGGATCCACGCCATTGGCGACCACTTCCCGGCTCAACTCGGTTTCCGTGATGCTGCCGATGAATTCATCTCCGCTCTCCACCAGCAACGAGCCGATGTGCCACTGCTGCAGTAATTTTCCGGCATCGCGCAGGGTCGCATCGTGTGGCACAGACCGAATGTCCCTCGCCATAAAGTCACTCACCGTGGGGCCGGTTGTTCTCTTGTGACGCCGATCCGAACTGGCCTGTGCTCTCCGCGCTTCCAGATCCGCGATGCAACTTTCCAACACCCGTTGACGTTGCCTGAGCACTTCGCGCTGATCGTCCGGCCCTGTCGCTTCCGGGGCCTCTCCCGGGAGATTGACCAGCCCGCCCGCCTCTCCCAACTGGGCATATTCGTAGGTCTCCAGCAGACTGGAAGAGCTCCCAAACACTTCAGCAATGAGTCCTTCCGTGGCCAGATCAAATTCCTCAAGCGAAAGATCTGACGACGCCCCCATGATGAATCCCTTCAGGCCCGCGACCTGTTGACGGAACCGGTCAATGTTCCGGTCGAGCACGCTGTGTTTCTCCTGCACAGAATTTTCCGGTTTGGCCATGATGCCTCCTGCAGTGTTAACGTTTGGCCGATGATACTGTAGAATCCCCTTGACAAACAAGGTTGAAATTTGACAAGAGTGGGCCAGGGAGGGGAACGATGGACATCAAAATTGACAGTCGGAACGTTGGCATGACGCCTCGATGGAAACAGGAGATCGAGGATCGTATCGCGGCCCTCCAAAGCACCTTTGACAATCTCACCCATGCACGGGTCACGCTCACCAAAAATCCTCATCACAAACACGGAGACCATAACGCCGAAGCGTTGCTTGTGATCAACGTTCCTCCCCGTCATACCGTGACTGCACGGAAAGAAGCGAAAAGTTTTGAGGAAGCGATTCGCGCTGCCTTCAAAGCCGCCACGACGGAAATCAAAAAATTCCGGGAATCCTCCGGCTCGTAACACACCATCCCTTCCGGACACGTGTCATGTTCGTGTCGCCGTATCCTTTTCCACGCTGAACTACGCGCGAAGGCAGGGCATGCCTGATGTGCGTCGGGGTGGTGGCCTGGCAGCAAGTGCCGGTGCGGGGCGCGGGCGGTTATCCCAACTCGAAGGTGGTTACGCCGAACAGTTTGTCCATCGGCGTATCGGGGAACGGGCCGGTGTACATGCGTGCGGTTTCAAATACGACGTTCATCCGGTGGCTCCGTGCCAGTGCGACGGCCTGCTGGTTAGGCTCGGGAACGTCGAGATAAACCGGCGCGCCCGCCGGCACGCGTGCTGTCAGTGCTGAGAACAAGGTTTGCGCCAGCGGCGGCGTGTCGGCGAACAACGGGCCGATTTTGTAGCCGGTGCGGCACGGGCGAATCACACCGTAACCGGCGAGTTTTCCGTCCGCGCGCACGCCGAGACTGGTGCTTTCGGGCTGGTCAATCCAGGTTTTTAGAAATTGTGGCCTGAGGTCGGGAAAGAACGGGCGGTCGTAGTCGCTGATTTCGGGAAACGGCACCGTGGACAACTCGACGATGTCGCCGTCTGGCTGGAAAGGCTGTCCGCCGGTTCCCTCGTAGCGCACGTTGCGGTATGCGTAGTGGAACCCGGACTTGCGGTAATTCGCCTGTTGTTCGGGAACCCCGTCGAGGCCGATGTTGCGTCCTTGCATCCTGGCCATTGCGGCCTTCCATATCGGCAGGCCGTATCCCTGCCCGCGATACTGCGGTTTGACGATATACAGGCCCAGAAAACCGAACGTGTTGCCGTAGCGAACCGCCGAAATCGCCGCGACCGGTTCGCCGTCGAGGAGGCCGACCAGGAATCCGTCGGCATCGGCGGCGTAAAAACACGCTGCGTCGTTGAGGCCGGGATTCCAGCCTTCCAGCGCGGCCCATTCAATCGCCAGACTGACTTCGTCTTTGGTCATCAGCCGGATGTGGTAGTGGCTCATCGTGTCTACTTTACCCAGGGAATCACGTGCCTGTCATGTCTGCGGGAGCAGGAATCCACAAGCACCGCTCAGCGTGGCACCGCGCCCCCAGGAACCACGGGGGGTGACAGAAACTTTCGGGACCTGTCAAGAACAGTTGGCGGACTTTCTGTTTGTCATTCCCGCGAAAAACCTGCCCCTGGCTTTGGACCAAGGGATAAGGCTTTGACTGGCAACAGCGCGAAGCAACAGACTGGATTCCTGCGTCCGCAGGAATGACGGACGGGCCCCGGCCCAGCCGCCAAGATCTGTACACACCCCCCCTGGATTCCTGCGTCCGCAGGAATGACGGACGGCCCCCCGGGCCAGCCGCCAAGATCTGTACACACCCCC
>RKSG01000141.1 GCA_007570995.1 Nitrospirales bacterium | reverse complement strand
CCTGCTCGGGTGCCAACCCCTTCAGAACCGTGTCGACGGCACTGTGATTGGTTGCAAAAAGAAAAAGGGTTTCCGGCGGTTGTATCCTGGCGTGCTGCTTCTCCAGGATGCGTTTCATCCCGCTTTCCAGAGTTCCAAGTAAAAGGACCCGGGCCAGGCGCCCACGATAACCGGGGAGTGTTTCGATGCGCACGCCGCGCCCGACGGATTGCACGACAAACTTCTTCGCGTCTGCCCCACCGATGTTGATGAAGTTAATGACATTGGGGCGGTTGGAGTCCCAGCTTTCAAAAAACGAGCGGGAGCCCATGAGAATGGTGATCGTGTTTTTCTCCAACTCGTCAAAAAACGAGTGGGCCTGCAACGTGTGTGTTTCCTCATATCCGGCAAGCAGTTGCTGGCGCCATTTTGCGGTATCGCCGATACGGATCAGGGCGAATGGAGCATCGGCATTTTTGAGCTGCAGGGCCAGTTCCTTGTTGTCGCTGCTGCGAATAGTCTGCAACGCCCCTTTCCCGCGACTGAGAAAAACCGCTTCACGCAGATCGGCGACCTGCATCGTGCGTATGGACGTGTCATCGGGTCCGATAATGCCCTGGCCATCCGCTTCAAAAAGAAGCCGTGGGTCTGTCCACTCGTCCATCAGCTCGTTTTTCGCGTTCTGAAAACGCGACTCGTCAATCTCTCCCGTGGCAAGGATACGCAAGATCTCGAAAAACGCCCATAAATCGTTCCGTTCCATTGCAATGTCTGTATTGACAGAATTCACCAGGGTCAACATCAGCGGCCGGTGATACATGTCTTCCAGTCCGGGGGTGTTCCGAAGTTCACGCACCCGTCTGGACACGTAAGCCAGTGTCATGAGTGACTTCAGGACAATGGTCAGCCTTTCGTTGTGGCTGATTTCTTCCTTCCTGTTCTGGAAGGCGGTGTATTCCGTTGCATTCAAATAGATATGTTTGCCATGGCGGTTTTGGACAAACTCCTTCAGGTTGTATTTTTTGACGGTCGTGACAATGTCATCTGTGTCGGTGAACGTTGCGGAGAAGTTAAAGAGAAACCCTTCCCGCGCCATCAGTGCGTAATAGGCCTGTCGTCTGGAACCTTCCTTGCCGCCCTTGTGCGCTTCATCCAGGAGCACATACCACTTCCCATCGTTTTCATACGTGCGGTAATTGGTCAACGCCTCTTTCTGGACATCGGCCATGTTGTCGCTGCGGTGATAATACACGGTTGCCCAATCGCCGAGCCGCCCCTGGCGAGCGCGGTGACTGTCACGAAGCGGAACAAGATCAATAGACAAGCCGGCCTGGTTGAATTCATCAACCGTCCGCCGTATCTGTCCGATCAAATGCTCACTCGGTGCAAGGACCAGCAGGTTGTGCGGTGGGATTTCCCCGTGTCGTCTCAGGCTGTGCAGATATTCAATCAGCTTGACCATCACAAGTGTTTTGCCGCTTCCCGTCGCCATCCAGAAACACATACGGTTTATCAGGTTGTGACGGGGAATCACATCGTCCTCAGGGGGAATAAAATCTGACAGGATGCGGAATACCTGGTTTGTACTCCCCTTCCTTTCATCCGCCGGGCTTTCGTATCGTTTGTACTGTCTCAAGCCGGCCATGGCACTGTTATACCGACGTGCGAATTCCTCTTTGCGGAGATCGTTGGTTGCCGGTGATTCGCCGGCGGTCCAGTCCCGGGCTTGTTCGTAATACAGAAAGAGGGCACGCGCGGCGTTTTGCAACGCATGGGTCTGATAGTCGTAGAGCGTCTTGCCAGTGGAAAAACGACCGATGTCCGGAACATGCCAGGTCTCCGGGAGGTCGTCGTAGTTGAGGGATTGGGAGACTATCGTTTCCAGGGCCGGATCCATCATGCACCGTTTGGGTTGTCGTGTGACATGGACATTATCGAGGATTCGATGCAATTGTTCTCATTGCTGTTTCCTGACCGTAGCAAGAATAAAGTTATCGTGCACGTCAAACGTCGGATCTGGATTCCTGTTGTCTTCCAGCGCCCTGCGGGCCGTGGAGATACCTCGTCCAGATTTTTGTGCAAACCCCATGGCCTTCATGGCCTCGGCAATCGTGGGATTGCGGTAGGCTGTCAGATCCCCCTTCCTCATCATCTGTGAACATTCTTCATTCCCCCCACCACAAATACGGCTTGAGTAACGAGACAACCCGCCGCTTTTCCGCTTCCGTCATCTTTGCCGGGTCGGTCTTCTCTGTGCGTCCGTCCTCAAAGGTAACGCTGTCCGCCGTGCGCCTGCGGACTGGCTTGCCCAGGATATGGGAAAGCGATTCGGCAAGGTCTATATCGGGATAGAGCCTGTGGAGATTGATGTCCAGTCTGCTGCCCGGTTTGCCCCGACGTCTTCCAGGTTTCACAGCATGAGCGAGTTTGTCGTCCCCAAAGAACACATACTGTTCAAACGGTGACCTGGTGCTGTCCAGTTCCAGGTGTTGGCCGTCCTCATAGCGGGAATTGCTGAGCGTCTCCTCATACTGCTCCAACGTGTAGTATTTCAGACAATGACTGCTGCCTTCACGGGAAACCGGCTTCCCGTCCCGCCAGTCTCTTGCATAAACGACTTTCTTGATGCGCGGCAGCAGAACCGCATGGAACGACTCGCCCATTTCAACAAGCAGATATTTCCTGGTGCCTCCATCTTCACGATTCAGATTGATGACCGCATGGGCAGTCGTGCCGGAACCTGCGAAACAGTCCAGCACCACGCCATTCACGTTCAGCAGGGAAGCGCCGACCAACTCCTCATACAGAGAGACAGGATGACAGTAGGGAAACTGCAACCCCAGGTTTGCAAGATCTGTCCTGCCTCTCCTGCCATTCTGCATGACCGTGGAAACCGCACCGCTTTTCCGAAGAATCACTTTCCGCTGCGGCTGCACCGTCTCATCTTTTCCAAAGATAATCTCTCCCCTTGCCATCAGTGCCTGTATCGTTTCCGGCGTGCGCGACCATCCATTTGCTGGAGACGGGCATGGTTTCCCTGTCCGGGGATGTAAAACCGGGGTATGAAATCTGGCATCTGTCCGCAAGACCGGCGCGCCCATCGCCACCCCACGGTAACAGCGCCCCTCATCATCCAGAAACCGGTATGCACGCTCACCTCCCGAGAAGTCCCGACGACCGTCAATCCACTGCGAGAATTCCCTGCGTGTCCCCTCGGTCACCCCGCCATGCTTCTCTATCAGTTCCCTGGCTCTGGCAAGAATAGATTGCACATGCGCACCCCGTAAATAAAAAGCGTTCCTGTGCCTGGTTCTCCACAAAACATATTCGTGCTGCGTCGCAATGCCTTTGGCTCCCATCATCGGCATCATTTTATCCCATATCACCGTCCCGGCGTTATGCAACCCGGTATCATCCATAAGCAGATGGAGCCTTTCATATTCGTTCTCATCCACATGGCACAGAAAGGAACCGTCTTCCGAGAGCATGTCCAGCGCGCAGTCAATACGATTCTCCATCATGGTCAGCCAGCTGGAATGTTGATAGTCATTCCGGTAAAGAAACCCGCTTGTGCTGGTGTTATACGGCGGGTCCACATGAATACACTGTACCTTTCCCGCATATCGTGCACACAAACTGTTCAACGCCTGCCAGTTCTCACTGTGCACCAGCTCACCGTCCAGCGCCTCATCCAGATTGCCCAGTCCGTCAAGAATCTCCAGTTCCAGATCCTTGAAATGTTGCGTATCCAGCGGCAGAAACCTGTAATCGTCACCTGCACTGTTCGTGCCGTACAGGCTTTTCTGTCCGGCGAAAATTTTTCGCATGGAAAACCTGTCATCCACCAGCGCAAGGGCCCGCCACTCTTCCGTCTGGGCCTTTGCGCCCCTGTGCCGGGCGACCTTTTTCAGCACTGTGTCTGTCAGCCTGTCCAGCGTCACCACATAGTTGACCTTCCTCACAAACTTCGGCTTCTCCCACACCCGGCGAAGCTCATCTTCAAACTGAGCGATGAAATCAATGATATGGCAGGCGGTATCCCTGACGGCCCGAAGCTGCCTGATTCGTGTTGCCCCGAACAGGGTTTCTTCCTGAAAGATGTACTGATACGCCCACAGGTCAAACTGCTCCCGCAGAAAGCCTCTTGCGTCCTTGTTGATGAAATAATCCGCTTCGGTCTGACGGCAAAACACGCCAATGGCCTTGTGCACGTGCTCATCGGTAAGCGGGACGCCCTCCTTGCGGGATTGCCTGATAATGTCATCGGTCTTCGTGCCGGTTCCCATCCGGGAATACGTCACCTTGAGATGGACAACCTTGCTTTTCCCCGTCTTCCTCACGCGACAAAAGGCAAAAAGAAATTCGCGCCGTTCGTTGTTCTGTTTGTGTTCAACGTCCGAAGCGTCAAAATACACGTGGATGGGGTCGTGCGGGTTTCCTTCCTCGCGCAACGTCACGGGCATGGATTGCACCAGCACATCGGATTTGACGTAGTAGAGCATCCGCGTTTTCCACGACAGGGCCACGTCCTGTCCGTCTGCGTACACGCGATCGTAGGTTCGGGAAAATGCCGGCAGGTGGCGGAAGTAAATGGAGCCGCTCTCGCAGAAGTAGCGGCTGAAGAAGGTGTACAGTTTGTCAAACAGCTCTTCGCGGAAGGCGGAATGTTTTGCGACTCGCCTGTCAATCTCTGCCATCAGTTGCGGGCGGATGGAGCGGAAATAGTTGCGTTTCATCCGCATCAGATTGACAAAGCCTGACCGGCCATCTACATCGGCGCCGGTGAACAGGGACTCAAGCGCATCCAGGAAACGCTTTTCTTTGGTGCTCACGTGGCGGGGACATCCTTACACGGGACAAGTGGAGTCAGCAGGACGACCAGTGCAGGAGCATACATCCCCGCCCCGAGGGCTTCAACAGGCTGGACAGGATCACCATACAGGGCACCATGGACAGTGACGGAGGGCAATCTGTTGTCGTG
>RKSG01000054.1 GCA_007570995.1 Nitrospirales bacterium | reverse complement strand
GATCATGTCTGACGTCGGAACATTGACGGGTCTCTGCCCCCGTGGCCGGAGAAGGCAACGGCGGTGCTGGAACAGGATGTTGACCACACGCCACTCACCAGCCATGGACGGAACATGAACCTGGGTCGCGTGACGGCACTCATCGCGAGGCACCTCTTTCTCTACCGCCGCAGTTTCCCGCGATTGCTGGAGATTTTTTACTGGCCCTTGCTGGATCTGGTGGTGTGGGGATTTATTACCATGTATCTGGCACAGGGAGGGAACGGGCTTCACGCCGCCGTGACGTTTTTTGTGGGCGCGCTCATTTTCTGGGATATTCTGTTTCGCGCGCAACAAGGCATCACGATCTCATTCCTGGAAGAAATCTGGTCGAGAAATCTCATGAATTTGTTTGCCAGCCCGCTGACCCCCGGGGAATTTCTGGCGGCGATGATGGCCATGAGCGTCTTTAAGGTGGTTGCTGTGTTTATCATCATGGCGTGTTTTGCCCTGTTCTTTTATGCCTATAACATCTTTCTCCTGGGACTGTCCCTTCTGCCGTTTGTCCTGAACCTGATTGCCACCGGCTGGATCATTGGCATTTTAACCATGTCGGTGATCATGCGGTTTGGTCAGCAGGCCGAAGTCCTGGCCTGGGGATTGGTCTTTCTGTTTCAACCCATCTCCTGTGTGTTCTACCCGCTGTCCGTGCTGCCCGGTTGGCTGCAACCGTTTGCCCTGGCGAATCCCGCCGCGCACGTGTTTGAGGGCATGCGTGGAGTCCTGCTGCATCATGTGGTTCCCTGGGACGGTCTCGGGTGGGCGACGGGCCTGAACGCGCTGTATTTGCTCCTCGTGATCGTGGTGTATCAATACACGTTTGCCGTCTGTAAGGACCGTGCTCTGCTGGTGAGGGTGGGGGAGTAGCCTGCCGCGGTGTGCCTAGTAGCGTCGCAAGTGGGGCATGGTCATATTCCAGATGTTCTTGCGCGCGATACTCCACAGGTGTTCCAGAATCGCGTTGAGATCAGGTGCGGCCTGTGCCACGACTTTGACAGCCAATCCCGGCACGGGTGTTTCCGATACCCCTCCCAGGATGGGACCGGAGTGTTGATCGAGCGCTGAGGCGAATCCTTCCATGGTGTGTTGCCACGTTGACACCGGGATCGTCTCGTTCACGATGAAGAGCGATCCCACGTAATTCCACACCCTGGTCAAAGCCAGGGGCAGGCCCTGATCGAACGTCAGACAGTTTGTGTCTTGTGCCGGCGCGAGGACGTAGCGTTCTTCAAGGGAGCGTGTGTCCGAAAGCGTGATCGTGATTCGATTGCTGAAACGGGAAAAGGCCCATCGTTCTCCTCGGGCAATGCGGCCCGCTGCCATGACATCCTGGAGGAAAAGGGAGGCGCCGGGCTCGAGGCGTACGGTGATGTGCTGCTCAAAGCAGGAACCGGCGAACGGAATGGTGAGTTCGGGGATCCATTCTAGGATGGCATGGGGGCCGACGGTCACGTCGATGGATTGCCACACGGGGCCTGTGTCGGTTCGATAGACCCTGGTGGCTGAGGGCGTGGTGAACAGGACGTGTGTGTTGCGTCCCAGCGTTGCCCGAAGCGAGCACGTATCTCCTCCGACAAATCCTCCCGAGGGGTTGCCGAGGAACGTCATGGCGCATCCCGTATGGTCGAGATACAGGGGAGGAAAGACATACCAGGGATGTGACCATCGTGCATACGTGGGGACGGTTTTGCCGCCACGGTTCTCGTATGTCAGAACAAGTTCTCCCGTGTGGGTCGGAGGAGACAGTCTCCCGGCACAGGACGGGTGCGGGACATCCCGGGGCGGCCTGTTCAATGGATCCCGCGCGGGCGGTCTTTCTGGCGTGTGCGAATGCAGCGTTCCACCCATTCCGTCACCTGTGCAACGCCTTCGCCTGCGAGGAGGTTAGTAAAGACGAAGGGTTTCTCGCCTCTCATGCGTCGGCTGTCCCGATCCATGATGGACAGATCCGCGCCCACGTGCGGGGCCAGGTCGATTTTATTCACCACCAGGAGGCCGGACCGCGTGATCGCAGCACCGCCCTTCCGAGGAATTTTATCCCCCGCGGCGACGTCAATGACATAGATCACCTCATCCACGAGTTCCGGACTGAAGGTGGCGGCTAAATTATCCCCGCCGCTTTCCAGCAGGATCAGTTCTAACCCGGGTACGCGGGCGATCAGTTCCCTGATGGCGTCTTGATTGTGTGACGCGTCTTCCCGAACGGCCGTGTGCGGGCAGCCTCCGGTTTCGATGCCAAGAATGCGTTCCGCAGGTAATACGCCGCGTCTGGTCAGAAACTCGGCATCTTCTTTTGTGAAAATGTCATTGGTGACGACGGCAAGCTGGATACGGGATTGAATCGCACGCGACAGGACTTCGACCAGGGCGGTCTTTCCGGATCCCACGGGGCCGCCGATGCCGATCACCGTGACGCCGGGGTGCCGTGTACGTGCGTCTGGTTCTCCGCCTCCAGGGGAATGTGCGCTGATGTGCATGGCCGTTATGACCTGAACAGTCTGATGGGTAATCGGGCATGCCGCATGGCGTCAATGTCCTGAATGGGTGCCCAGGATGTCATAGGCGTCTCGGCGTCGACAGATTGGCTGAGTTCGACCATAAGTGTGAGCCATGCCTCCAGCAAGCGTTGTCCTTCCCTCTGGCCGATAGACAGCAGTTTGTACGAAGCCGACACAAAGCCTGTTCCGGCCTGATACAGCAGCCCGGCAACCGCACAGGGTTGGTTCCACCCGGCCGTTTGCAGGGTGACTCCGAGGACCACGGCCCAGTGTCCGGGCGCACGTCCCGAATAGACGGCCTCACGAAATGCGTGCAGGATGCTGTGGGGGGTCTCGGACCCGACCGCGTTGTGCAGCAGACTGCGCCCCATTTGCCGGCTGGCCGCTCGCGTTTCCCGACACAGTTTCATCGCTTCAAGTCCGTGATCGGCCCGGAGGAGATCTGGGAGGTCACGGCGGCATGCGGCGCGATGCCCCTGGGCCAGTGCTACCGCTTCGCATCGACCCAATCCCCACCACAAGTAATCCGCAACATACCGGTTCAGGTCTTCAGATGTTTGCACGCGTCCTTCCTGCACGGCGGTTTCCAGACCCGAAGAATAGGCAAACCCGCCCGATGGAAAAAATGTGTCAAGATAGCGGAATCCGCTGAGGAACGAACGGATGTCCATCCCCTGGTCAAAGCCAGGGGCAGGCGTGAGGGTTGGGATGTTCGCCATGAACGTCGGGGGAATCGCTAAAAGAGAAAATAGCGTTGCGCCATGGGCAACACAGCCATGGGCTCGCAAGTCAGCCGCTGGCCGTCGGCTTTGACGACGTAGGTTTCAGCGTCCACTTCCATGTGGGGCAGCGCATCGTTGAGTTTCAAATCACGTTTGCCAATGGTGCGACAGTGCCGGACGGCCGCGACCCGTTTTTGTAAGCCCAGGCGCCCGGGTATGCCCCGAGCGATCCCCGCTTGTGAAAGAAAGGTGATGCCCGTGGTGCAGGGTGCCCGGCCACAGGCGCCGAACATTCGACGACTCAATACCGGCTGCGGCGTGGGAATGGACGCGTTGGGGTCGCCCATGGCCGCTTCGACCGGGAAGCCCCCTTTGATGATCATGGCCGGTTTGACGCCGAAAAATGCCGGGTTCCACAGCACCAGGTCGGCCAGTTTTCCGACTTCCACCGATCCCACTTCGTGCGCGATGCCATGGGTAATTGCCGGATTAACGGTGTATTTGGCCACGTAGCGTTTTGCCCGGAAATTATCATGCTGCTCCACCGGCGCGTGCGTGCTATCCGGGCGCAGATGCCCACGCTGGATTTTCATCTTGTGGGCGGTCTGCCAGGTTCGTGTGATGACTTCGCCGATGCGTCCCATGGCTTGAGAATCTGATGACATGATACTGATAGCGCCCATGTCATGCAGAATATCCTCCGCGGCGATGGTTTCTCCACGAATACGGGATTCGGCGAAGGCAATGTCTTCTGGTACGCGAGGGCTTAAATGGTGGCAGACCATTAACATATCCAGGTGCTCGTCGATGGTGTTGACCGTAAACGGCATGCTGGGATTAGTTGAAGATGGCAGGACGTTGGCTTCGCCGCACACGCGAATGATGTCCGGAGCGTGGCCGCCCCCCGCGCCTTCGGTGTGAAAGGTATGAATGGCCCGCCCGCCAAACGTCCGAATGCTGTCTTCCACAAACCCCGCTTCATTCAGCGTATCGGTATGAATCGCGACCTGCACGTCGTGGTCGTCCGCGACGTCCAGACAGGTCGAGATGGCTGCGGGTGTCGTTCCCCAGTCCTCGTGCAGTTTGAGACCGATGGCACCGGCTTCAACTTGCTCGACCAGTGCGTCGGGATGAGAGGCATTGCCCTTGCCCAGAAATCCAAGGTTCACCGGAAATCCGTCCGCGGCTTCCAGCATGCGGCTGATATGCCATGATCCCGGGGTGCAGGTCGTGGCCTTTGTGCCTGTGGTCGGTCCCGTTCCACCGCCCAGCAGGGTGGTCATGCCCGAGGCCAGGGCTTCGGGAATCAATTGCGGACAAATAAAATGCACGTGACTCTCGACGCCGCCGGCGGTCACAATGTTGCCTTCCCCCGCGATGACGTCCGTTCCTGGGCCAATCGTCATCCCCGGTGTGACTCCGGCCATGAGGTCCGGGTTGCCTGCTTTCCCAATGGCGACAATGCGTCCCTCACGAATGCCAATATCTGCCTTGACAATGCCCCAGTAATCAAGAATCACCGCGTTCGTGATGACCGTATCCAGTGCACCGCTGGCGCGTGTGGCAGTGGGGGATTGTCCCATGCCGTCCCGAATGACTTTCCCACCGCCGAACTTGGCTTCCTCGCCGGGGGTGGTCAGATCGTCTTCCACTTCGATGAGCAGATCGGTGTCGGCCAGGCGGATTCTGTCACCCACGGTCGGGCCGAATAAATCCACGTATTGGCGGCGGGGAATGTTCATCGGGTGGTGTCTCCTTTCCCGAACCCTTTCTCGACCGCTCGCGCCAAAGCCTGTGCCTTGACCCGGTCGTCGTCGAGTGAGCCGCTGGTCAATCCATTGATGCCATACGCCACGCGGTTTCCTGCAAAGGCGACAAGGGAGACGCGTTTCTCTTCTCCCGGTTCAAATCTGACGGCGGTGCCCGAGGGGATTTTCAGGCGAAAGCCGAATGCCCGTTTCCGGGGAAAGTGCAGCGCGCGATTGGTTTCAAAAAAATGACAGTGGGAGCCGACTTGAATGGGGCGGTCGCCATGGTTGGTCACCGTCAGCTCGATGGTGGGACGACCGGTTAACGCCACGACGTCCTCATCGGCCAACATGATTTCCCCGGGAATGAGAGGGGCATCACGGTCGCGTTCACCTCGTTCATTAAGGTCTGTTGGCTCTTGGTCGCTTAGCATAACCGGCTTTTTTCTTCACAGTCGTGGAATGAAAAATTGATCTGCAAGGGTCACATGTAAACCAAGACAGTGTCAATTCTCAATGAGTATCAAGTCTGTTCCAAATCGCACTCCTGCAACTTCACATGCGGTTTTGATGTTCCTCCGAATCATATTAGTGTTAAGAATTTTTCCTAGGTGCCAACCGTTTCCTAAATCTTCGATCCTATCTTTATGGTCATAAAGCTCATCAGGGTTTTGTGCCACCAACCGCCGGGTATTTCCCCCAGTTTTCGATGCGTAGTGCACCATGAATTTCGAATCTCGACGAGCAAACTCTTTCAACACTCCGACTAGGGTCTGGATGGCAGATGTATATTTATATGGCCTGTCATCAAGGACATAGCCGATGATTGATGATTTTTCCCTTGATGTATCGGGTGGCACAGGTGTTTTACCTGTGAGCGTCAAGTCTGTTCCAAATCGCACTCCCGCAACTTTGCACGCAACTTCGATGTACCTCCAAATACTTGTCTTGTTGGGTAGTTTTCTCATCCACCAGCCGATTCCTAAGTTTTCAGAATCGCACAGGTTGCCATTGAGGCCACAAAGTTCCCCGGGGGCTTGTGCTACCAACACTATTGGGCTCCTTGTTTGGTGCACCGTTGCAGGGGCGTAGCGCGCCATGAATCCCGGATCGAGGCGATGAAAATGGATCAACACTTTGGCCAGGACCTCGAGGGCGGATTTACAGGGATATTCCTCGCCTCCAAAGGTATAGCCGATGAAGTTTCCGCTTGATGGTTTGTGTGACACAGGTCTATCTGGGGGGGAGGCAGGCGTAACCAGAGCCGGTTGTTGCGGTTTGGTTGCAGAGCTTTGGGTTCTTAAAAACTCTTCCACGTCACCCAGTTCCGGCCGTATTCCGCAATCGCTTTCCACGCCCTCGGCGAGCAGATCGCGAAGTATCTCATCCTTGGATTCCAACAGAGACCGCCAGACTTTCGGAATAGCACCACTAGCTTGCCTTCGACGTTGCTCGCCTGCGAGTAAATTTTCCGCGCTACGCCGGGCTTCCTCGGTCAAGACGGAACTCTTGTGGAGGTGCTTGTCCAGAAATTCAGTATATGCGTGGATTTCTTCCTCACGCTGCAATTCCATTCGGTAGAATTGCCTGTCAGCAGGAATGCCGGGAGCCATACTGAGGTAAAAATTCCAGATGTTGCCGTCGGTTACTATGATCAAAGGAACCCTCTTGTGTGCGGCATAGTCAAATAGCTGCTCCTCGACACTGCTATCGGCACTGCCAGGCCTTTTGGCCTTCAAAATGACCATCGGGACGTGATTTGCCCGATAAAGTACGTCTCCCTTGCCATTGACCAAGGAGGATTCCGGCTCGAATTCCTTCGGGGCGGTATCATTCCAATCCAGTCCACGCAGTATCGGCACGATGACTGACTGCTTCACCTGTGCTTCATTTTGCAACAGGCCAGAGCGGATATGTTTCACTGCTTCTTTCAACGTTTCCTCTAAATTCTCGTGTGGAGGGTTGCCGGGCATGATGCGCACTCTATTTTCAAGCATCGCGTGGAACGATCATCCTTGCGACCATGTGTCAAGATAACGTTCGTCTCATATTGAACACGGGTACCGTGCCCCGTGCGTCCCTGTATGTGTCACGTGCCCTTTACCGGATCGGTGTGTGGACAGTGACCAGTTTGGTCCCATCAGGAAAGGTGCCCTCGACTTGAATCTCCTGCAGGATGTCCGGCACACCGGGCATCACGTCATGCCTGGTCAAAAGGGTGGCCCCGTAATTCATCAGGTCAGACACGGATCGCCCGTCCCGAATGCCTTCCAGTATCGCGGCGGTTATATACGCTACGGCTTCGGGATAATTCAGCTTGAGTCCACGGTTTTTTCTATCGTTGGCAAGCTGTGCCGCCATGTAGATGAGTAATTTTTCCTGTTCTCTGGGGCTGAGCTGCATGATTTCACACAACCAGGTGTTGCTTGACCTGTTCCTCCGTCAGGTCGGCTGCGGGACCCGAGGCCACCACGGCACCTTTGGCCATGAGTACAAAATCGTCCGCCAGACGGACCGCGAATTCAAAATACTGTTCGACCAGCAAGATAGCGAATCGGCGTTGTTTTTTAAAGTCTTCGATGACCCGCTCGATTTCGATGACAATGGATGGCTGGATGCCCTCCGTCGGCTCGTCCAGCAACAACAGCTTCGGTTGAGTCAACAGGGCCCGCCCGATCGACACCTGTTGCTGTTGTCCGCCGCTCAGGACACCTCCGGGGCGGGACAGCAAGGCGGGCAAATCCGGGAACAGAGTGTAAATTTCTTCGTAGGCCAGTTCGGCGGTCTTGTGATCTTTGGGGCCCTGACGGGCTTCAAACCCTAATCGGAGATTTTCTTCGACCGTCAACTGCGAAAACAGTTCCCGCCCCTGGGGCACGTATGCAAGCCCACGCGACACCCGCTGTTCCGGGGGGGAGCTGGTGATGTCGCGGTCATTGATGTACACGTGGCCGGTGCGCGGCGTGAGCAAGCCCATGATGGTTTTTAACAGGGTGGTTTTCCCCACCCCGTTTCGCCCCATGAGGCAGACAACCTGACCATCCCGGACTTCCAGGGAAATATCCCGGAGGATGTGACTTTCTCCATAAAAGACATTGAGTGTTTCACACCGAAGCATGGGGTTCCTTTTGCCGTCCGAGATAGATTTCGATGACGCGAGGATGGTTCTGGACATACTCGACGGGGCCTTCGCACAGCACGGTGCCTTCATGCATGACCGTGACCGTCTTCGCAATCTGTCTGACAAATTCCATGTCATGTTCAATGACAATCAGGGAATGTTTGTCTGTCAGCGACTGAAGCAGGTCGCCGGTTTTGCGGGTTTCCTGGTCGGTCATGCCCGCAACGGGCTCATCAATGAGGAGGAGTGCGGGATCCTGGAGGAGCACCATGCCGATTTCCAGCCACTGTTTTTCTCCGTGCGACAGCTGGCCGGCCAGCACCCGGGCTTTCTTCGTCAGGCCGATGGTCTGCAGTGTCCGGGCGATTTTGTCGGATTCCTCGCTGCTCACTCTGGACAACAACGTGGCATAGACCCCCTTGCTGCGTCGGCGCAGCGAGAGGTCCAGATTGTCCCATACAGGCAGGGTGGTATAGACCGAAGGCGTCTGGAATTTTCGGCCAATGCCTAATGCGGTGATCTGATGTTCCCACAGGCCGATCAGATCCGTGGCTTGTCCGAAGACGACGCGGCCGGCTGTCGGCCGCACTTTCCCGGAGATCACGTCCAGCAGGGTGCTCTTGCCGGCTCCGTTGGGGCCGATCACGACTCGAAGCTCATGGTAGTCCATCACCAGGTTGAGACCGTTCAGGGCTTTAAACCCGTCAAAATCCACCGTGACGTCCTCAAGGTACAGAATGGAGCGTTGATGACGGGATCCAATGGTCGTGCGACCGCTTGTCCCTTCGATGTTGGCCAGCTCGCGTGAGATGGTGTCCATGGTGGGTGTCAATTGCCCACGTGGGTGGATGTCCGACGTCATCTGTGCCATCCGGGGATTTTGATTTTCCAACAGGGCAGCTTCGCATGCGTCTGTCTGAACAGACCCACGATGCCCGTTGGAACGAACATGACGACGGCGATAAACAGTCCGCCCAGGACCAGCAGCCAGAGTTCGGGGACATGATTGGTCAGGACACTGCGCATCCAGTTGACGCCGGTCGCTCCGATAATCGCGCCTGATAACGTCCCCCGCCCTCCCACGGCTACCCAAATAGCGATCTCAATCGATGGCAGCACGCCGATCTGGTTGGGCGTAATAATGCCGACCTGCGGAACGTAGAGCGCGCCGGCGAGGCCTGCTAATCCGGCTGAGATCACAAACACGAACAGTTTGTAACTGGCCGGCGAGTATCCGGAAAACAGTACGCGTTGTTCGCAGTCGCGAATGGCGATCAAGACCCGTCCTGCCCGTGACCGGGTCACCCAACGACAGAGCATATAGGCCAGTCCCAGGCACAGGACGGTCAACGCATACAACACGCGCTGCGTGGCGGGATCATGTATCGAGAATCCCAGGATATGTTTGAAATCGGTCAACCCGTTCGTGCCCCCCAGGTTCGTTTCGTTACGATTGAAGACCAGCCAGACCACAAGTGCGAGTGCTTGCGTCATGATGGGAAAATACACGCCGCGAATTCTGCTGCGAAAGACAAAGAAACCAAAGACAGCCGCGAACAACATCGGTACCAGAATGACCGCGACCAGGGCAAACCAGAAACTGTGAAACGGGACCCAGAACCAGGGAAGTTCCTTGACCTGATTCCAGACCATGAAGTCAGGGAGGGCGTTGCCGTAGACGCTTTCCGCGCCGATTTGCAACATCAGGTGCATACCCATGGCATAGGCACCCAATCCAAAAAATACGCCGTGTCCGAGGCTCAGGACCCCGGTGTAGCCCCAGATCAGATCCAGCCCCAGTGCTAAAATGGCGAAGGCGAAAAATTTTCCGAAGAGATTCAGGGTAAAATCAGAAACATGCAACGGGGAATCGTCGGGAAGGAGATTCAGAAGAGGAATGCCCACGAGCAAGACCAGTCCTGTGATCCAGAACAACGGGCCTGCCAGCACGCGGTTGGTTGGTTGATCGTTCTCAGGAATCAAGGCGTCGTCCCTTTTGCGCATAGAGTCCGGACGGCCGGTAGCGCAGAAACAGAATAATCAGGATCAGAATCGTCACCTTCCCGTACACGGCTCCGAAACTCGGTTCCAGCACCTTATTCAGTGTGCCGATGCCCAGGGCGGCAGTCGTCGTGCCGGCCAGTTTCCCAACTCCCCCGGTCACGACGACCATGAAAGAATCAACGATGTAGTTTCGACCAAGTTCGGGATCCACATTGCCCACCAGCGTGAGTGCGCTGCCAGCCAGGCCTGCCAGGCCCGAGCCGAATGCAAAGGTGTAGGCGTCCAGTTTTCTGGTCGGGATGCCCAGGCATGCGCTCATATCTCGGTTTTGCAGAACCGCCCGGATCCGAAGGCCGATGCCCGTTCGAAAGAGGAGTGCATAGATGCCGGCCAGACAGAACAGGGCGAGCAGGATGATGAAAAGCCGATTGTGCGGAAGCTGAACACCGACCATCACTTGCGCGCTGCCCTTGAGCCAGCTCGGTGCCTGAACAGCCGTGAGGTCCCCAAAGATGAGGCGAGCGACTTGAATCAGAACAAGTCCGACCCCCCACGTGGCCAGAAGCGTTTCGAGCGGTCTTCCGTAGAGGAACCGGATCAGCGTCCCTTCCAGGATCCATCCGACGAGGCCGGCAACGACGAATGCGCACGGGAGGGCAAAGAAAAAATAATAATCAAAGAACGATGGGGCAAAGCAGGCTTGAAAAATTTCCTGGACGACGTAGGTGGCATAGGCACCGATCATCATCATCTCACCGTGTGCCATGTTGATGACGCCCATCAGGCCGAACACAATGGCGAGCCCCAGCGACATGAGGAGGAGAATGGAACTTAGACTCAGACCCTGTAACAGAATTTCGATGCCACTGGCGATCTCCTGCCATTTCTGGATGCGGCGACCAGCTTCTATCGCCGCGTTGCGGAGTGTGTGCTGTTCCAGGGTACTCGCCGGCTGGTCAGCCAGTTCCTGTAAAACCGGCAGGGCGGCATCGCTTCGCAGGTCCCCCAGCTTCTGAATGGCTGCAAGCCGATCCTGTGGGCCCGCGTACTCTACCGTGAGCAAATTGATCGCTTCCTCCAGATCGTATCTGACCCAGTGGTCCCGTTCGTTGGAGAGGGCATTGCGGAGGACAGGCAATGCTTCCCGGGTTCCTCGTACACCAAGATCTCTGGCGGCGGCGCGGCGCGTTTCCGTGTCCGGACTGGCCAGGCCGGCTTGATTCCGGAAGAGGGTGATCACAGGCTTGATCAGTTTGCGAACCCGTCGGTTTGCCGTTGAGCGGAGTGCGTCCAGCTGCGGGAGCAGACTGGGGTCGCCGTGTTGCAGCAGGTAGGTCACGGCATGTGTTTTTTCTGTCCAGGTTCCTTCCGCGAGCGTGGTCAGTGCCTCGTGTGTCCCAACTCTGTCGGTCGATGTTGACGGTGGAGTCGATACTTGAGCCCATCCTGTGGCTTGCAGGCCGAGCAGACACCAGGACAGGACAGCCAACCGAAGGAATGGTGTATGGGCAAACGGTCGTATCATTGCAGGTTGCGCGATCAATGCAGCATGGTGACGGCTTTGCGTTGAATGGTGCTGTGACGTTCGGGACAGGCTCGGGATCAGGGAATGATCCCGAGCCCGCCAGACATGCTAGGTCTTCTGGTAGGTACCCTTGTGGTTGACCCAGTCACAGCCCTTCTCCGGGTTGGTGTATTCACTCCAGGGCTCAGCCCGCACGAGGCCGGTTCTGGAAAGAATTGAGAATTGCCCGTCTTCACGAATCTCGCCAATGAGCACGGGCTTGTAGGTGTGGTGATTCACCGCGTCCATTTGTTTCTTGCCACCGGGCGCGTCAAATTCCAGTCCATACACGGCCTTTCTCACGGCGTCCACATTAGTCGTCCCGGCTTTTTCCACGGCTTGTTTCCAGACATGAACCCCGAAATGGGCAGCTTCGATCGGATCATCGGTGACCCGTGTGTTGCCACCGGGCAGGCCCTCTGCCTGACAGTAGGCCTTGAATTTGGACACGAAGGCGTTGTTCTCAGGCGTCTCGAGGCTTTGGAAATAATTCCAGGCGGCCAGGTGACCGACGAGTGCAGTCGTATCCATACTGCGCAGTTCGTCTTCGGCCACGCTGAAGGCAATGATAGGCACATCTTCGGACCGGAGACCCTGATTCGCAAATTCCTTGTAGAACGGCACATTGCTATCCCCGTTAATCGTACTGATGACCGCCGCGTCCCCTCGACGGGCAAATTGCCGGATGTTCCCGACAATGGTCTGGTAATCCTGGTGATGAAACGGGGTGTATTCTTCGCCGATATTCGCGGCGGGGACGCCTTTGGCCAACAGCATGGCGCGCAGGATTTTATTCGTCGTTCGGGGATAGACGTAATCCGTTCCCAGCAGATAGAACTTTTTGTAAGCTCCGCCTTCCTCGCTCATCAGATATTCCACAGCTGGGACGGCCTGCTGGTTGACGGTGGCTCCGGTGTAGAAGACATTGCGTGAACATTCTTCCCCTTCGTACTGCACGGGATAGAACAACAACCCATTATAATTTTCGAAAACGGGCAGAACGGATTTCCGACTGACGGACGTCCAGCACCCAAACACGACATCGACCCTATTGACCAGGAGCAATTGCTTGGCCTTTTCCGCGAAGAGATCCCAATTTGAGGCGGGATCAACCACGACTGGTTGGATCTGTCTTCCGAGCACTCCTCCCGCGGCGTTGATTTCCTGCACGGTCATTAGCACGACATCTCGCAACGACACTTCGCTGATGGCCATCGTGCCGCTCAGAGAATGTAAAATGCCGATTTGAACTGGTTCCTTGTCGGCCGCATACGAAAGCGCGTAATTCCCCAAATGGCCTAACAGTGCCGCCACGCCGAATCCCGTTGCCGTTTTGCCGGCATCTCGTAAAAACTGGCGACGGGTTTTCTCACCCGAGTGCGCGCATGAGGTTTCGTGTTTCTCGTCTGGCTGCTCCAGTGTGTGTGTCTTCTCCATTGTGTGTCTCTCCTTCATCCAATGTCTTGGTCATTGTCTAACAAAACGGACCCTGTTGAGTGTTAAATCTGCCATTGCAGGGCCAGTTTCACCGCGCTCACTTCATCGCCGTTCTGAGGCCCGGACCAATTGCGTCCTTTTGTGGCGATGTCGCCGTACTGGTAGAACAACGAGATCCTGGCATTGTGTCCATCGATAATGTAATTCGTCCCGATCTCAAACTCGTTCCGGTAGGTGCTGGTGTCGGGAATGTTTTCCGTGAAGCGAACATAGGGTTGAAATTGTCCGATCCCGATTTTTTCCGGGAAGAGGTACAACCCCGTCATAGTCCAGGAGTGACCGTCGAACAGGCAGAAACAGTGAATCGTCTCC
>RKSG01000152.1 GCA_007570995.1 Nitrospirales bacterium | reverse complement strand
TGCATGCCCCCCTGGTCAAAGCCTGCCCCTGGGTTTGACCAGGGGCCAGGGGCAGGCTCTGGCACCCCGTGCGACCAGGGGACGACGGGGGCTTTTGCGGAACTGCCGGCCCCGGCCGGCCCCCTGGCACCTCCCCCCTGGATTCCCGCTCAACTCACTGCGGGAATGACGACGGGGGGCGGCGGGAATGCATGCCCCCCTGGTCAAGCATGCCCCTGGGTTTCACCAGGGGGCCAGGGGCAGGCTCTGGCGCCCCGTGCGACCAGGGGGCACACCAGGTGACCGGGGAACGGAGAGGCCTGGCCTGCTGTCATGCAGGGTCGTGTTCGTCCGTTGCCGGGCCATCTCCGCCGGGGGCACTGGGGTGACCAGCTTCGTCGACACCCTCGTCTGCCCCTGGCACCGAACCAGAGGGGTTGGTCACGCTCTCGGCCAGCTTGGCCACACTGGTGACCCGATCAGTCTTGTCCACATCCATCAGTCGCACGCCCTGCACATGGCGCCCTCGGTTCCTGAGGTCACGCATGGCGATTCTGAGCATCTTCCCTTCGGCCGTCATCAGCATGATGTCATCGGATTCTTTCACGTGATGGAACGCGACGGCCAGACCATTTTTTCTGGTGACGTTGAGGCTGCTGACCCCTCGGCCTCCCCGACCCTTCGTGCGATACGCGCTGGCCATGGTCCGTTTGCCAAAGCCTCGCTCCGTCACGGTCAGAATCGAGACATCCGCGTCCGGCTGGATGACGGCCATGCCGATCACCCGATTGGTGCCAACCAGTCGCATGCCACGGGGGCCGCGTGCGGTGCGGCCCACGGGCCGGACAGCCTGTTCCCGGAACCGCACGACCCGCCCGTCTCTGGTCCCCAGGAGAATGTCACTGCGACCATCCGTGATGTCCACGCCAATGAGCTGATGGCCCTTGTCCAGCCGCAGGGCAATGATCCCGCCCTGCCGGGGGTGGCGGAATGCCGATAAGGGGGTCTTCTTGATCACCCCCATGCTGGTGGCCATCACGACGTAGCGCGCATCGGAAAATTCCCGAATGGGTTGCGTCGCCGTCACCCGTTCTCCCTGTGTGAGGGCCAACAGGTTGACCATGGCCTTGCCTTTGCTGGCACGGCCAGCTTCCGGGATGTCATAGACTTTGATCCAGTGGACTCTTCCGGCATCGGTAAAGCACAGCAGGACGTCATGCGTCGAGGCGGTGAACAGGGTTTCGACGAAATCGTCGTCCTTGACGCCCATCCCGATTTTGCCCTTTCCCCCTCGACGTCGCGCACGGAACTCAGAGACCGGTTGGCGCTTGATGTAGCCGGCATGGGAAATGCTGATGACCGTTTCTTCATCCGCAATCAGGTCAACCACGTTCAGTGCCGCTTCCTGCGGCACGATCTGTGTGCGACGGCCGTCCTGATAGGCGTCTTTGACCGCTCGCAGCTCCTCCCGGATGATGTCGGTCACCAGATCATCGGACGCGAGGATGGCCCGCAGGGACGCAATGGTGGCGGTGAGTTCCTCGTATTCCTGCGTCAGCTTCGCCTGTTCGAGCTGGGTCAGCCGTTGGAGCCGCATCTCCAGAATGGCCCGTGCCTGCATCTCGGACAGTGAAAATCGTTGCGTGAGGGCCGTCCTCGCGTCGTCGGGTGATGCCGCGTGACGGATCAACGCGATGACGTCATCCAGATGCGCCAGCGCAATCTTCAGGCCGTCCAGAATGTGGGCGCGTTCCTCGGCCTTCCGGAGATCATGGGCGGACCGGCGCACGACCACGTCCCGACGATGATCGAGAAAGGCTGTCAGGATCTGCTTAAGATTCAGAATCGCCGGTCGGTTCTTCACCAGCGCCAGCATGATGACGCCAAACGTATGCTGGAGCTGGGTCTGCTTGTACAACTGGTTCAGGATGACGGGCGGGAACTCGCCTTTTTTGAGCTCGATGACGACGCGGACGCCTTCCCGGTCAGACTCGTCCCGAATGTCGGCAATGCCGTCGATGCGTTTCTCGCGCACCAGCGAGGCGATTTTCTCCAGCAATCTGGCCTTGTTCACCTGGTAGGGGATCTCGGTCACAATGATACGGTCCCGATCCGTCTGGTCATCCGATTCAATGTGGGTCCTGGCGCGGAGCGTCAGCAGCCCGCGCCCTGTTTCATAGGCATCGGTGATCCCCTGCGTGCCGTAAATCAGGCCGGCCGTCGGGAAATCGGGACCCGGGAGCTGTTCCATCAACTGCGCAATGGACACCGCTGGTTCGTCCAGCACCCGCTGGAGCGCCGCGACGACTTCGCCAATGTTATGGGTGGGAATGTTCGTGGCGTAGCCCACGGCGATCCCGCCGGCCCCGTTGACTAACAGGTTGGGAATGCGGGCCGGCAGCACCAGCGGCTCGACATCCGATTCGTCATACGTGGGACGGAAGTCCACGGTGTCCCGATCAATCTCTCCCAGCATGTCGCCGGCGAGTCGCATCAGCCGGGCTTCGGTGTAGCGCATGGCCGCCGGCGGGTCGCCATCCATCGACCCGTAATTCCCCTGGCCGTCGACCAGGGGGTAGCGCAGATTGAAATCCTGGGCCATGCGCACCAGGGTGTCGTAAATGGCGGCATCCCCGTGTGGATGGTAGTTCCCCATGATCTCGCCCACAATCTTGGCCGACTTGCGGTAGGCCCGGTTGTGCGCCAACCCCATCTGGTTCATGCCGTACAGAATGCGACGGTGCACGGGCTTCAGTCCGTCACGCACGTCCGGCAACGCGCGTCCCACGATGACGCTCATGGCGTAATCCAGATACGACAGGCGCATCTCGTCTTCGATGGCGACTTGGGTGAGCCGTGTGTTCCCGCTCAACTCACTGCGGGAATGCCTGCCCCTGGGTTTGACCAGGGGACGATCTGTGGGCGTGGTGTGTGGGTCTGTGGGCATGGTGTGTGGCGGGACGGAGGGGGGGCGTGGGTCGGCTAGACGTCCAGATTGCGCACGTCCAGTGCGTGCTGCTGAATAAAATTCCGTCGTGGTTCGACTTCGTCGCCCATGAGAATGGTGCAAATTTCATCCACGCCAGGCCTGTCTTCCAGCGTCACTTGCAGCAGGGATCGCGTGTGCGGGTCCATGGTGGTTTCCCACAGCTGCGAGGGATTCATTTCTCCCAGCCCTTTGTAACGCTGAAGATGCACGCCGTGTTTCCCGACGTCCAGGATGCGCTGCACCAGGACATCCGTGGAGGCCACGGTGATGCCTGCCGTGTCCTGCCCCAGGCGCGTGCGCATGCGGTACGGGGGGCGGCCCAGGCCGATGGCGGCGGGGGCCAGTGCATGCAGTTCCCGAAACTCCGCGGACCCGACGAAGTCATGGGTCACGTCGAGCGTCGCGACCATGCCATCGGCAGGCATCCGACACAGGATTTTGTTGGACTGATGTTCCTCGTCCTCGACCACCTCCGCGTGCAGCGGGGCATCGGGATACTGCACGGCGAGTGTCGCGTGCACGCGCGCCAGCAGCGCCTGGACCGCGTCCCGATTCTTCAGGAGCTCACGCCCGAGGGTCGGCTCGTCCGCGAAGGCCCGCACCAGCCTGGCGTCCCGTCCCCCCCCGGGGGGCTGGCTCAGTTTCCCGACCCGCCCTTCAAATTCCATCAGCGTCTTCAGGATGGGGCTGAGCGTCCGCCCGCCCACCCATGCCCGTTCCCGTTCGACATAGACCTCGACGTCCTGTCCGGCCAGCTCCGCGAGGTAGTCATTCAGGGCACGCTCATCTTTGAGGTAGCGTTCGGCTTTGCCTTTTTTCACCTTAAAGAGGGGGGGCTGCGCAATGTACACATAGCCCTGGTCGATCAGTTCGTGCATCTGGCGAAACAAGAAGGTGAGGAGGAGCGTGCGAATGTGGCTGCCGTCCACGTCGGCGTCCGTCATCAAAATGATTCGGTGGTACCGCGCACGCGCAATATCAAACCCCTGGTCAGACCCAGGGGCATGCTCACGCGGGCGACCGATCCCCGTCCCCAGTGCCAGGATCAGTGTTTGAATTTCCTCGCTGGACAGCATTTTGTCGAACCGGGCTTTTTCCACGTTGAGGATTTTCCCCTTGAGCGGAAGTATGGCCTGGAATTTCCGATCCCGTCCCTGCTTCGCTGATCCACCGGCAGAATCGCCCTCGACAATAAACAATTCACTCGCGGCCGGGTCTTTCTCCGAACAGTCAGCCAGTTTCCCGGGCAGCGATCCGCCCTCCAGCGCGTTCTTGCGACGGATGAGGTCTTTGGCTTTCCGGGCCGCATCCCTCGCCCGCGCGGCGTTCCTGGCTTTGTCAATGATGCGCCTGGCCACGGCCGGATGTTCTTCAAGGTACTGGCTGAGTCCCTCGTTCACGGCGGTTTCGACGATGCCCTTGACGTCACTGTTCCCTAACTTGGCCTTGGTTTGCCCCTCAAATTGCGGGTTCGGCACCTTGACGCTCACCACAGCGGTGAGGCCTTCCCGCACGTCATCGCCGGTCAGCGAGTCCACAGCCCCCTGGTCGCCCGGCGCGCCAGGCCTGCCCTTGTTCCGGTCCTTTTTCAGGAGGTCATGCGACGCCGCATACGCATTGACGGTCCTGGTCAGCGCCGCCTTGAACCCCACCAGATGCGTGCCCCCTTCCCGCGTATTGATGTTATTGGCAAAGGAGAAGAGGTGTTCGGCGTAGCCGTCGTTGTACTGGAGGGCCACGTCCACCAGGCATGCCCCTGCCTGCCCCTGGCGCTCCGGGCGACCAGGGGCAGGCTTGGTGACTGAGATGCCGATCGGGGGATGCAGCGGGTTTTTCGCGTCGTTCACATGCTCGACGAACGACAGAATCCCGCCGATGTACTGAAACACGTGGGCCTTCTGCTGGCGTTTGTCGGTCAGGGCAATGGACAGCCCTTTATTGAGGAAGGCCAGTTCCCGAAGGCGCTGCGCGAGGACGTCAAAACTGAACTCGACGGTCTCGAAGATGTCCGCGTCGGGTTTGAACGTGATCATCGTTCCGCGTTTCTGTGTCACGCCCGTCATGCGCAGTGCGGTGTCCGGGGTGCCCCGGCGGTAGACCTGTTCGAAGACCGTGCCATCCTGCCAGATTTCCAGCTCCAGCCATTCCGACAGCGCGTTGACGACGGAGATTCCCACGCCATGCAGCCCGCCGGACACGGTGTAGGCTCCTCCCTCAAACTTCCCGCCGGCGTGGAGGACAGTCAGCGCGACTTCAGCCGCCGATTTCTTCTGCACGGGATGCATGCCGGTGGGAATGCCCCGGCCATGGTCGGTGACGGCAACACTGCCATCGATTTCCAGGGAGACGTCAATGGTCTCTCCGTAGCCGGCCATGTGCTCATCGACGCTGTTATCCACGATCTCGTACACGAGATGGTGGAGGCCCTCCACATTCGTGCTGCCGATGTACATGGCTGGCCGTTTGCGAACGGCCTCCAGCCCTTCGAGCACGCGGATGTGTTCGGCGCCATACCCCTGGTCAGAGCTTGAACGGGCCGTTTCCGGGGAGCCCGCTGGGAGCGGGTCGGTTGGTCGGCGAGGCGTCGCCGCCTCCTGGGGCCTGCGCTTCTTGATCGGCATTACGCTTTGACCGGCATCACGACGGTTTTCAGGAGGGGCGTGTCACGCTCCAGAATCAAACAGGGGCTCAGGGGCGCTTCCATATCGAGGACCAGCTTGTCGCCGTCAATGACGTTGAGCACGTCGAGCAGGTACCGGGCATTGAACCCGGTGGAAAACGACTCGCCGCTGCACTCGGCGGGGATGTCTTCCGCGGCCTCTCCCAGCTCCGACGCACTGGCAAACAACGCGATGGATTTCTCTGAAAAGGTCAGCTTGACCGCCGCGTTTCGATCCTGAGACAGGACCGAGACCCGCCGAACGGCTCCTTCAAAGTCGGCTCGACTCACCGCGATGGTATTCTTGCTGCCCTTGGGAATGACCTGCTGGTAGTTGGGATACGTGCCTTCCATGAGCCGCGAGGTCAGCACCAGTCCACTCTTTCTGAAGATCAACATGTTGGTGGTCACGCCGATCATCGGCTCGTCGCCGCCTTCTTCCAGTAACCGGCTGATCGTCAATGCCGCTTTCTTGGGGATGATCGCGTTGATCTCCCGGTCGGGAAGGTCCGTGTTGCCGATGTCCAGTTTCTGATCGGCCACGGCCAACCGGTGCCCGTCGGTCCCGACCAGGCGGATCACGGGGGCGTCGCCCCCTTGCGAACAGGGGATGGTCACCAGCAGGCCATTGAGCACGTACCGGGTGTCGTTGTCCCCCACGGCAAACACGGTCCGTCGAATGAGCTGGAGCATCCCGTCGCCAGGCAGGGGGATGAGGCCTGTGCGCTCGATGGCTGGTAATGGCGGGTAATCTTTGCCGGGGAGCCCGACGACCTTGAACTGACTCCGACCTGCCTTGATCGTGACCGTGGCACTGTCCGACACGGCCAGGAGAATCTCGGACGACCGAATTTCCCTGATGATGTCAAGGAGCTTTTTTGCGGGGAAGGCGACGGAGCCGGGCGTGGTGACATTCGCCTTGTACAGTCCCCGCATGCCCAGTTCCAGATCGGTGGCCAGCATCTCCAGGCCTTCGGGCTTGGCCTCCAGTAAGACGTTGGCCAGGGACGGCATGGTGTTGCGTCGTTCCACGATGCCCTGGACGCGTTGGACGGCCGTCAGTAGTTCGTCTCGTGCGATGGTCACGTGCATGTGATGGTGGCTCCTTTTCAGTGATCCCCCGCAGTCCCTCCCGTCCCCTGGTCGCCCGGGGGCGCCAGGGGCATGCATTCCCGCGGTGAGTTGAGCGGGAATCCAGGGGGCCCCCTGGTCAAGCGTTGCCGATTTCGTCTTTGAGGCGCTCCACGGTGATCCGTATCTCGTGATCGGTCTGCATGGCCTTGTCGATCTGCCGACAGGCGTGCATGATGGTCGTATGGTCTTTCCCGCCGAACTCGCGTCCAATTTCGGGGAATGAGTGGTTCGTGAGCGACCGGGCCAGATACATGGCGACCTGCCTGGGCATGACCAGATCGCCGGTTCGCCGCTTTGATTTCAGATCGGAGACTTTTTTGCCGTACCGGCGGGCGACGGCGTCCTGGATGTCCACCACCCTGACGACCTTCGATTCCGTGACCAGCAGATCCCGAAGAAGGATTTTTGCCGTGTCGGTGGTCATCGTCTGGCCCGTCAGTCGGGCATAGGCCTCGAGGCGGGTCAGGGCGCCTTCCAGCTCACGGATGTTTCGTGTCAGGCTCTTGGCGAGCAGGTGCACCACGTCGTCCCCGACGGTGATGCCTCGCTCGTCAGATTTTTTTCTCAGGATCGCGATGCGTGTCTCGAAATCAGGAGGTTGCAGGTCGGCGAGCAGTCCCCACCCGAATCGGGACCGCAGCCGCTCCGGGACGGACGTCATTTCTCCTGGAAACTGGTCGCCGGAGACCACCACCTGCCTCTTGGCTTCGTACAGAGAGTTGAAGGTGTGGAAGAACTCCTCCTGGGTTCGCACTTTGCCCTCGAGGAACTGAATGTCATCAATGAGCAGGATATCGATGCTCCGGTAGCGCTTGCGGAACTCCCTCATCCTGTCATGGCGGATGGAATTGATCACCTCATTGGTGAACTGCTCGGTGGTCACGTAGGCGATCTGAAGGCCACGCTTCTGCCTGACAAAATTGCCGATAGAGTGCAGAAGGTGCGTTTTTCCCAGTCCCACTCCCCCGCAGACAAAGAACGGGTTGTAGCCAGGGGCCCGGCCCTCCGCCACGGCCAGGCTGGCCGCATGAGCAAACTCGTTGCTGGCTCCGACCACGAATGTGTCGAAGGTGTAGTGAGGGTTCAGGGTTGATCGACGAGCCGGCTGGGACGGGATGACGCCCTGGGGCGTGTGGGGTCTGTCGGCAGGCGCGGGGGCGTCGTCAGACTGGTCACTGACGACAAACTCCAGATCGACCACGCCCGCGACCGATGGCCGAACCACGTGCAGTGCCTCACAGATTGCCTGACGATAATTGTGCCCCAGCCACCCACCATAGAATTCATTAGGCACGACAATGGTCGCTTTCGTGCCATCGATCGACCCAAGACTCGTCTGCTGAAACCATGTCTTTGCGACATCATCGCCCATCCTGGCTTGAATGACCCCAAGGGCTTTTTCCCAAAGACCGTCCTCTTGTTCGACTTCGTTACTCACAGCTTTATCAACACCTGTTCATAACTTCAACAAATTCCCAACAATTGACCTGAATCCAAGTCACTACCACTCTGACAAATCACACTGTCACCCACAGACATTCACCTCAGATCATCCCACTATCTCCAAGGATCCACACAGAAACATGTCTTGTTTTCTCAAAAAAAATCAACACGATAGAAAGAATTCTTCCTGTTCACAGGTACGATGTATTACTGATACTCCTACTGTTTTTCCAGTGAAGAAGAACAGGAGGAGAAGGGGACGCTAACCACAGAACACCACAGCGTCGGACTCGAAGATCATTCGAAGCATGTCTGCATAAGAAACATGCGAAGGTAGAACTTCCCTTCCTGTGTGGCCTCCATCAGTGAGAACATGACAAGGAAAAGGGATCTGACGTTCTGAAAGGAATTTGCCATGAGTAAGAATACCGCTCACTGAGTATTCGGGAGATTCGTACAAGCTGAGAAGATCGTGTACAGGCGACGATGTTGTTGACGATATCAGAAAAAGGACCTTCCTTGTCATTAAAACACCATAGAATGATCGGCCCGCAACAACAAAGTAGCAATACCCGCTTGCGGTACTTCCCGAACTGCAAATCCCCCGCCCAGAGAAAAATCATCTCCGCTGCTTTCTGGAACGACAAGGTCGAGGCGGAGTTCCTGAACAGCGGGAAGGTGTCTTTCTAAAACATCCGCGTCGATGACGTCACATGCCTCGTCGGTCAGCAGCAGTCTGGCCTGCCCAAGAAGAACGACTGTCAGTGCCGGGAAGCCGGTCGAAAGACCGAGTGCGATGCGCAGCCCCTCCACCGGCCGGTGTGTTTCCATCGGGTCACTCTGAATGCAGACGAGAAGAGTCCGCTTTGCAATGGCACACACGGCAGGCATGATCTTTTCAGGTCAGGTTGATGAACGATCGCGGCGAGATTCCAGTTTTTTCTGTGAGGCACGGACCCTGATCTGTGAAAGAGAAGAAGCGAAAAAATCACAGACGTAGTCGGGGGCCATGTGCGTCAAAAAAGGAAGGAAGACAGTAGCCCTCACGAGCAGAAAAGTCAATAAATGTTTCTCTGTGTCCGGCTTCACCGGAGTTGATTGACAATGGCGGCGGATGCCGTGCTGAGAGGGTAGGTTACCTGCTCCTTTGTCACCATGTTCCGCAGGGTTATCCGGTTGCCTGCGACCTCGTCGTCGCCCAGTATGACGACATACGTGGCTCCGAGACGGTCGGCCGATCGCAGAAGGGTCTTTAACGTGGAGGCATGATAGTCAGTATCTGCCTTCACGTGCTCCGCGCGAAGCGAGTCCAAAAGGGACAGACCTGCCTCCCTTCCTTTCTCGCCGAACGATGCAATAAAAACCCATGGGTCAGGCTGTGGAAGGGCGGATTCTGGAAGAGCCAGGATAACCCGTTCCAGCCCGATGGCAAAGCCAACCGCCGGCGTAGGCGGTCCGCCGAGTGTCTGGAACAGGCCATCATACCGTCCCCCGGCACCAATCGCGTTCTGGGCCCCAAGCACGGAGCAGGACACCTCAAAGGTTGTCAGAGCATAGTAGTCCAGCCCTCGCACAAGGCAGGGGTTGATGGTGTAAGGAATGCCCAGCAGCCGCAATCCCCGCAGCACATGGTCAAAGTGCTGTTGACAGGGTTGGGAAAGAAATTCGGTGATTGAAGGGGCACCCTTCACCGTCTCCCGGCACAGGGGGACCTTGCAGTCCAGGATCCGCAACGGGTTTGTGTGTATTCGTCGCTGACAGTTTCCGCACAGCCGGGGCTCCTTCCCCTTCAGAAAGGATACGAAGGTTCGTATGTACTCCTGGCGGTCTGATGACTCACCCAGGGAATTGATCTCCAGAACAAGGCCCGGCAGGTGCAGGGCCGAAAAATATCTCCAGAGCAGTGTGATGACCTCGATGTCGGCATCGGGGTGCGCGTTACCGACGGACTCGACGCCAAACTGATGAAACTGCCGGAATCGCCCGGCTTGGGGCCGCTCGTGCCGAAACATTGGCCCGATGTAATAGAGTTTTCTCGAAGACGGCTGGGCCTTCAACCCCCGCTCAATGAACGCGCGGACAACCCCCGCTGTGCCCTCAGGACGAAGCGTCAACGAGGTCCCGTCCCTGTCAGAGAAGGTGTACATCTCCTTTTCAACGAGGTCGGTGGCGTCGCCAAGACTCCGAACGTACAGCTCGGTCTTTTCAAAGACGGGGATCCGGATTTCATGGAATCCAAAGGCATGGGACAGGGCGTGAGCCGTTCGCTCGGTGATGGTCCACTTCGGAATCTGATCTGGCGTAATGTCTTTGACGCCTTTGATACCTCGAATCACCGCCTGGGTCCTTCGATGCCTGGGTGGGAGTTTGGAATCACCATCATCTCACAGTCAGGTCGTCCCTCCCTGGCACCCCGTGCGACAGGGGGCGCCCCGTACGACCAGGGGACGCTCCGTGCGACCAGGGGACGGAGGGGAGGCTTGTATGACTATAGAAGGGCAGTCCTGGGGGAGTCAATGGAACGAAACTGATTTGACAGTCAGTGCATGGAAATTTACAATCGCCGTTCTCCAGCATTACATCCAATCCGTGGCGCTCCCTCACCCTTGGATTCCTGCGTGCGCAGGAATGACAGAGGGGGGCGTGGAGGTTCTCTACCATGTCCATGACATATCGACAACCGTCGAATCTGAAACGAAAACGGGATCATGGCTTTCGCAAGCGCATGAGCACAAAGAGCGGGAGAAAAATCCTCGCGCGGCGTCGCCGGAAGGGTCGTTGCCGACTCACGGTATCCGATGAGTGATGTCCCTGTGCCTTCCGCCCGGGTATTCCTGAAAACAAAAGAGGATTTTGAACGGGTGAAGCGGGACGGGGTGCGCGTCACGACCAGATTGTTCAACATGATGTCCTGTGCATCACGCCAGGGGGAGACCCGTGTCGGCATCGTGGTTGGACGTCGGTTTGGCAAAGCGGTCACGAGGAACCGGGGGAAACGGGTCTTCCGGGCCTTGGTCAGAACCACCCGCGAGAGGCTCCTTCAGGGAAACGATATTGTCATTTTTCCCAAGCGGCCGGTGCTGACGCTCCCCCACTCCGCCCTCTACACGACATGGGTCACGACCCTGACCAGCCAGGGGCTGATGGTGCCCCCCGACCCTCTCTCCCCCGGTCGCATGGGGCGCCAGGGGCAGGCATGCGCACAATAGTCTTGTGGCTCATTGCCGGCTACCAGAGGATCATTTCCCCGGCTCTGGGGCCGAACTGCCGGTTTGCACCCACCTGTTCACACTACACCCGTGAATCAATCGTCCGCCATGGCCTTCTTCGGGGTCTGTTGCTGGGAGGGTGTCGACTGGCAAAGTGTCATCCCTTCCACCCGGGTGGCGTGGATCCTGTTCCCTGATTTCCCGCTCAACACACTGCGGGAATGCATGCCCCTGGCGCTCCGTGCGACCAGGGGCCGGAGGGGGGGCTCTGACCAGGGGGCAGTACGTCCAGCCCCCCCTGCATTCCTGCGCACGCAGGAATGCATGCCCCTGGCGCTCCATGCGACCAGGGGCCGGCGGGGGGGACTTTGACCAAGGGTCTTTCGGGATTATGGAAAAACGAATCATCCTGTTCCTCGTCATTGCGTTCGGCATCATTTTCGGCTTTGACCTGATGATGAGGGAGCTTGGCATGGTGCCGGATCCTCCGCCCCTTGACGAGCCGGACCAGGTTCCCCCTGGTCGCACGGAGCACCAGGGGCGGGATTCCACGGGGAGGGAGACCTTTTCGACTGAGGATGCCACGCCCGGTGGGCCCGATTCTCCTGCGTCCGCAGGACTGCATGCCCCTGTCGCCCCGGGCGACCAGGGGCCGGCCGTGCCGGAAGAGACTGAGGATGTTGAGACGCCGCTGTACCTGGTCCGGTTCACCACCCGTGGCGCGCACATTCACAGCTGGCAATTGAAACAGTACACGACCCAGGCCGAAGACAATCCCCACCCCATTGATCTGGTGTACCCGGAAGGACAGTTTGCCGGCCCCCTGTCCGTCCAGGTTGGCGATCCGGATGTCACCGCCGCACTGAACACCAGCATGTTTGAAGTGAGTCGGGACTTCGACAGGCTGGACGAGGCCCATCCCACCGGGCACATGACGTTTTCCTACCGTGACGAGGCACGTGGCATTCTGCTGGAAAAGGTCCTGACCTTCTCCTACGACACCTATCTGGTCGACGTGGCCATGAACGTGCACGGCCTCGACGATGCCGTTGAGGTCCTGTTGGGAACAAATTTCGGGGTCGTGGAATGGGGCCAGGGCTTTATCGGGGCCATGGGGCCGGCGTGGATGAACGGCGCCGTGCTGGAAAAGGAAACCCCGGATCCTGAGATTCGACGTTCCGGTGACATTCGCTGGGCGGCGCTGCAGGATAAATATTTTATCAGCGCCATGATTCCTCAGGACGCCCAGGGGATGTTCGCCAGGACGGAAGCCGAGTACGTGGCGACGGCCGGCGTGGCGTTCCCCGTGAACACGCAAGGCAGTCGGCTTCAGTTTCAGCTCTATGCCGGCCCGAAACAATTTGATGCCCTGCAAGCGCTGGGCCACAACCTGGAAGATACGATTGATTTCGGGTGGTTCATCTACGGGAGCTGGGCCATCGTCAAGGCAGTGGCCAAACCGCTGTTTCACGTGCTGCGGTTTCTGTATGACCACACTCAGAACTATGGCGTGGCCATCATTCTCTTAACGTGCGGCATCAAGCTGTTGTTCGTGCCCCTGCAGTACAAAAGCTACAAATCCATGCAGGGCATGCAGACCATCCAGCCCAAAATTCAGGCCCTGCAAGCCAGGCTGAAACACGACCGGGAACGACTCAATCGCGAACTGATCAAGCTGTACAAAGAACATAAAGTCAATCCCGTCGGTGGGTGTTTGCCCATGGTGTTGCAGATGCCCGTCTTTATCTCCCTGTTCAATATTCTGTACATGACGGTGGAGCTACGCCAGGCCCCGTTTCTGCTGTGGGTGCAGGATTTGTCGATCCCGGACCCGTATTATGTCTTGCCGGTGCTGATGGGGGTGTCCATGGTGGTGCAACAGAAAATCATGCCGACGACCATGGATCCCACTCAAGCCAGAATGATGTTGCTGTTGCCCGTGTTTCTGACGTTTCTCTTTCTGACCTTCCCGGCCGGGTTGGTGATGTACTGGTTGACGAATAACGTCCTGACGATTCTTCAACAGGTGGTGACGGATCGCTTCGTGCTCAACAAGCGTGCACAGGTCGCCCCCCTGGATTCCCGCTCAACTCACCGCGGGAATGACGGAGGGGGG
>RKSG01000053.1 GCA_007570995.1 Nitrospirales bacterium | reverse complement strand
CCAGGGGGGGATCCCGGACAACAATGCCCCTATCTTGTATAGGGGGCATGACAGGGCACAGTCTTGAAGATACAAGGCGAGCCAAACGCATGCCCCTGGCACGCCCCCCCTGGATTCCCGCTCAACTCACTGCGGGAATGACGGAGGGGGGGGCACGACCAGGGGACAGAGCAGGCCATTACCCGCGGGAGGAGGCAGGCATGACCAGTTCACGAGGCAGGAGAAACTCGACATCCTCTTCAACGACCGTCAGATCCTCGACCTCTGTGGCACCAAGGCCCTTGAGGTACGACACCACTTCCATGACAAGCACCTCCGGCGCAGAGGCGCCGGCGGTGATCCCGATGGACTCCACGCCACGGATCCAGTCAGCCTGAATGTCTTCATAGGAATCAATGAGATAGGAGGGAGTGGCCAAACGCTCGGCTAATTCACGAAGCCTGTTGGAATTGGAACTGTTGGGCGAGCCAATGACTAAAATCAAATCAACAAATTTGGCCAGCTCCTTCACGGCATTCTGGCGATTCTGCGTGGCATAACAAATGTCTTCCTGATGCGGCCCCTTGATGCCCGGAAACCGCCGATTGAGCGCCGCGACAATTTCACGACACTCATCCACACTTAACGTCGTTTGCGTGACATAGGACAAATGCGACGGGTTGCTCACCCGCAAGGTCTCAACATCGTCCACAGACGACACTAAATGAAATTTATCCGGAACCTGTCCCAGGGTTCCGCCCACCTCAGGATGGCCGGCATGACCAATCAGAATCAGCTCATAGTTGTTGTTGTAATCGCGATTGACTTCCTTGTGCACCTTGATGACCAGGGGACACGTCGCATCAATGACCCGCAAGTTGCGTTGCCGCGCCTCCTCCCACACCTTTTTGGCCACCCCGTGGGCACTGAAAATCACGATCGCACCCTCCGGCACCTCGTCCAGCTCTTCCACAAAAATCGCGCCCTGCCGGCGTAACGCATTGACGACATGCCGACTGTGCACGATTTCATGCCGCACATAAATCGGCGCGCCATACCGTTGCAGGGACAATTCGACGATCTCCGTGGCCCGATCCACCCCGGCACAAAACCCCCGCGGATTGGCGAGATAAATTTTTTTCACTCCGGTCGCGCCTCCATCATGTTGTTCATTGCATGTTTGCCGCTGCCGACCACAGGCCGCCAGTCCCCGCTGCGCGGCACGGTACGGCATCAACACGGGAATCGTCAACCGGATGGACAGAAAGACAGCCCCACCCGCCACGCGCAGCGTTCCGGATTCCTGCTCCTGTTCACCATCGCACCAGGGCAGTGCCCCAGGTGAATCCTCCGCCAAACGCTCCCAGCAGAATCAGATCACCGTGACACAGATTTCCCTGCCGGTGCGCCCAATCCAGGGCCATGGGCAACGAGGCCGACGACGTGTTGCCAACACGGTCAACGATGGAAATCATCTGGTCTTCGCGCACTCCCAGCCGTTTCGCAATGGTGTGCAGCATCCGGCCATTGGCCTGATGCGTCATCACATGTTTGACCTCGGCGAGGGTCGTGTCGGTCTCACGAAGAATCGTTTCCATCGCCTCGGTTAACCGCTTCACCGCCACGCGGTACACCGCCTTCCCATGCAGGCGAATCGCATGTTGATGCTCACGAACCGTGTCAAGACTCGTGGGGCGACGGGAGCCTCCCGCGGGAATCGTGATCAGCCCGTGATGGGCCCCGTCCGAATATAAGCGAATCGCGATGATCCCGCGAGACCCGTGGCGCGGCCGGGTGGAGACCGGGCCGGGACACGACACGTCTTCCCGCGTCACCACCACCGCCCCGGCACCATCGCCGAAGAGCACCCCGCTGGCCGGCTGCGAGGCGTGGAGCGTGCGGGATTTGATCTCTGCCGCCACCACCAGACAACGGTGAAACCGCCCGGAGCCGATGAAGGCATGGGCCATGGATAAGCCGTACAGAAACCCGCTGCACGAGGCCGACAGATCAAAGGCGGCGACATGTTTGGCACCCAGCCTGTTCTGAAGTGAGCACGCGACCGAGGGAAACGGCTTGTCTGGCGAGGTGGTGGACACCAGAATGGCATCCACGGCGTCACTCGAAAGCCCCGCATCATCCAGGGCCAGCCGTGCCGCACGCTCGGCCAGGTGCGAACAGGTTTCATGGGCCTGGCTCCAGTAACGGGTCCGTATGCCGGTCACCCGGAAGATGTCCTGATTCCGGATGGCAAAGTGCTCGGCCACTTCCTCATTGGTGACCTGACGTTCCGGAACACAGGAACCGGTTCCACAGATTCGACTGGTGTACTCCATGTTATGTGTCCCGGTGGATAAATGCCTCCACGGCCTTTTTCACCGTTTCCAGCGACCCCCGCACCGTCCGGCATGTCGGGACAGCACCAACAAATCGCCGTCCGTAAGCGCGGGTGGCCATGCGGCTGTCAAGAACGACGACCGCCCCTCTGTCAGTTTGCGAGCGGATCAGTCTGCCGAACGCCTGCCGGAAGGGGATGACCGCCAGCGGAACAGCGTAATGGACAAACGCATTGCTTCCCGCGCGTTCCATGGCCTCGCTGCGCGCCTCAAACACCGGGTCGGTAGGCACGTGGAACGAAAGCTGCGTGATGACAACAAGATGCAACGCGTCGCCGACCACATCCACCCCCTCGCGAAAACTGTCCGTTGCGAAGAGCACGGAGCGTTGGTCCGACTTGAACTGTGCGAGGAGCGACTCCCGCGAGGCATCGCCCTGGGTGAGCGGGGTGATCCCCATGGCCAAGAGCCGCGGGGCAAGGAGGTCGCTGACGGTTTTCAGCCTGGTCCATGAAGTGAACAGCACAAGCCCTCCGCCACCCGCCGCGGTGAGCACGTCCCACACCGCCTCGGCAAGACGGTGAACATACTCGTCCTTCACGTCCGGAGTCAGCCCCTCGTCGGTGACCATGGCCAGCAGAGCCTGTTCGCGGTGATGAAACGGCGACGACACAGCGCGGTCCCTCAGCCGTTCGTTTCTGACAACACCGAGGGAGCGCTTGTGAAAATCAAACCGGCCATCGACCTGGAGCGTTGCCGAGGTCATAATCACGGTCCGGCACCGGTTATAGAGTCTTTCCCGCAGGTGCCGTGCGATATCAAGCGGGGCGGTGGACAGTTCAACGTTCACATCCTGCCCTTTTTTTTCAACACGCACGCTTGTCACCAGTTCGCCGCCGCCGCCATTTTCAGCAAACGCTTCCACGGCCTCGACATGTCCCTGAAGACACTGCTTCGCCGCTTTGAGTCCCCACGAGACGCCCTCCGTGCCTTCTCCGTCCAGCGCGGACAACGCGGTGTCGATGTGCCCGGACAGCCCCTTCATGTGCGCCTTGATATGCGCACAGTCCCTGCGCAGCTCCGCCCAATGCCCGTCTGCAGCAGTCAGACGCTTCGCGCGGGCAAAGTTGACCGCGATGGCCAGTGCGTCGAACACCCGATTCACCTCTCCCTCCAGCTTCCCGATGTCGTCGCCCGGAATCGTTTGTTTCACGTCCAACAAGGCCTGTCTGGTCTCCCCCCTGCGGTTCCCGGCGAGTGTTGCCGAGCGTGCGATCGCCCTGCGTAGCCTCTGGAGCGTCCTGTGAATGCCGAGGTTGGAAACCTGAGAACTGAAGCATTGCGTCGCCGAATCAACGATGTTGTGCGCCTCGTCCAGCACCACGCGCCCCAGTGGCAGCACGCCGGCTTCATCCCCACCCCCTGGTGAATCCCAGGGGCATGCTTTCAGGCAGGAAAACAGGAAGGCGTGGTTGACCACCAGCAGATGGGCACCGGATATCGCTTTCCGCGCCTTGAAGAAAAAACAGTGCACAGACTGGCATTGCTCCCAGGCACACCCCGCGCTTTCGGCGGAGACGTGCTCCCATGCTTCGTCGGACAGGACAAAGTTGATGTCCGACTTTGAGCCATCCCTGGTCTGCCCCGCCCAGGCGAGGAGCGTTGCCAGGCCAGTGTCGTCGTACAATGCGCCCTGTGCCAGCTCCATGCGAACGGTTTCCGCACGCAGAGGACAGATGTAGTTTCCCCGACCTTTCACCAGCACAACGCGCAGCTCGTCTCCGAGCACGCGCTGGATCATCGGCAGGTCTGTGTAAGCGATTTGGGTTTGCAGGTTGATGGTATTGGTGGACACCACGACCTGTTCGTCCTCGTTCGTCAAGGCCCAGCGCGTTGCAGGCAGCAGGTAGGCAAAGGTCTTTCCTGTGCCAGGCGGAGCTTCGAGAAGACAGATAGCGTTGTCGTTGAACGCGGAAGCGACCTCGCGCGTCACCAGCTGTTGTTGCTCTCTGCACTCGTACTGATTGCCGAGCACCCGGTGCACCGGGCCATTCGGGCGCAACAACCCCGTGATGTCTTCAACGTCCAGCAGCTTGACGCTGTTCTCGTCCGCACCGCTTTCGTCAGGCATGTTCACTGGTTCCCGTTGTCGCCATGGCCTCGCTCTTCTTGCATCAGGCCCGAATCTTGTTTTCTCACGCAACAATCTGGTATTCTGGGGGGGTTGACCCGTACCCTTGGTCACCCCTTCCGTCATTCCTGCGAACGCAGGAATCCAGGGTAGGGGCCAGGGGCATGCATGTTCAAGGATACACACAAGCCGTGGTCGCCCCCGCCGTCATTCCTGCGAACGCAGGAATCCAGGGTAGGGGCCAGGGGCATGCATATATCAAGGATACACACAATCCTTGGTCACCCCCGCCGTCATTCCTGCGAACGCAGGAATCCAGGGTAGGGGCCAGGGGCTTGCATATTCAAGGATACACACAAGCCGTGGTCACCCCCGCCGTCATTCCTGCGAATGCAGGAATCCAGGCAAGTGCCAAGGGCATGCATATTATCAGGGATACACACAAGCCGTGGTCGCCCCCGCCGTCATCCCTGCGAACGCAGGAATCCAGGGTAGGGGCCAGGGGCTTGCATATTCAAGGATACACACAAGCCGTGGTCACCCCCGCCGTCATCCCTGCGAACGCAGGAATCCAAGGTAGGGGCCAGGGGCTTGCATATTCAAGGATACACACAATCCTTGGTCGCCCTCGCCGTCATTCCTGCGAACGCAGGAATCCAGGGTAGGGGCCAGGGCATGCATATTCAAGGATACACACAAGCCGTGGTCACCCCCGCCGTCATCCCTGCGAACGCAGGAATCCAAGGTAGGGGCCAGGGGCATACATATTCAAGGATACACACAATGCGTGTAGATGCACATTCAGTTCGCCACCTCCTCGCCGTTCTGGTCGTGTCCCTCGCCTGTTTCCCCGCCTTCGGCTGTGCATTGTTCTCAGGGCAGGAGTCACCGACGCCTGCGGAGAGTGCGGAGAGCACAGACGGTACGGGCGGCACGGGGAGTGCAGATGGCATGGACATCCCGGGCGGCACGGACGGTGCGGAGAGCGTGGAGGGCACCGAGGTCGCGGAGCGTCCAGACAGCATGGACAGCGTAGAGAGCACGGAGAGAACCGATGCGCAGCCGTTTGTCGGGGACACCATCGAAATGAACTACGACCCCAACGTCATCATGAAACGTGCGGAAGCCTTTCACGAACAAGAAGGGTACGCCGAAGCCATCGTTGAATATAAACATTTTCTGGAGTTGCATAACACGCACGTCCTCGCGCCTTATGCCCAGTACCGGCTGGCTCTCAGTCATTTCAAGATGGTTGGCACGATTGACGTCGACATCACCCCCGTCGAAACCGCCCGCGCAGAGTTTGAGAAACTCATGGAGGACTTCCCCGACAGCAAGTACGAAGCGGAAGCCCTGGCCGACATTCGAGAATGCAACCGCCATCTTGCCCAACACCATATGTTCATCGGGAAATTTTATTATCGCAAGGAAGCCTACATGGGTGCCTTGCAACGATTCATGAAAGTGGTTGACGCTTCCCCCGACCTGGACGAGGCGGTCGAGGCCGAACTGTACCTGGCCAAAACGTACAATGAGATGGGAGCGTTGGAGTGGGCGCGGGATTGGGCACAGGCTCTGGTCCAACAACATCCCCAGCACGACTTACGGGACGAGGGCCTTCAGTTGTTGGCGGCGTTGTACAACGAACATCCCGACCTGGCGGATACCGATCCTCGCAACCGGCACACGCTGCTTGCCCGTATCGCACCCGATCTCGTGCCCGCGCCCGAGCCTGAGCCCGTCACCGTCACGCGCTCCACGTCCAAACCGTCAGGCACCATACGCACCACGTCGGTGTTGGCGCCTCAGGCAGGTTTTCGTTTCACCTCCACTGGGACGTCGTGTCAGGTTGGCTCCTGGTGCGAGGGCATGGGGACCCCACCGTATGGCACCCCGACGTCACAGGATCCCGTCATACCTTCCCGGGCATGCCGCCCCGGGGCCTGGTGCGAATAAGGCTCCGTTCACCGCACGCTCCCCCGACGTCCCCTGGTCGCCAGGGGCGCCAGGGGCATGCATTCCTGCGAACGCAGGAATCCAGGGTGCCAGCCTGATGGCCCGTGCCGGGCCGTCTTACTGCCCGATATACCAGCCAATCCCGTATCGTTCGAGAAAACTGGTCAGGAAAGCGAAGGAATTCACATACAACAGCACGCCGACCAGGATCAGACAGACACCACTGACCACAGACACGACGCGGAGATAGCGCCGCGCCTTCTGAAAATAATTGAGAAATCTGTCAACGCTGAGGGCCGTGGCAAAAAATGGAATCCCCAGGCCCAGGGAATAGGAAGCCAGGAGCAGAATCCCCGACGACATGGATTCCGTGGTACTGGCATACGCCAGGATCGACCCAAGAATCGGCCCGACGCAGGGCGTCCACGCGGCGGCAAAGGCCGTCCCGATCAGGAACGACCCCACGTACCCGAGGGGCCGATGACTCAACGAGAACAGTCGGCGTTCGGTCATCATCACATTCCACTTCAACACCCCCAGCAACGACAGCCCGAAGACCATTATCAGGACGGCCCCGATTTTCCGAATGAGATCCTGATAGGCATACAGCACCTGCCCCACCAGACTGGCCGAGGCCCCGAACGCCACGAAGACGGCTGAAAACCCCGTAATAAACAGGAGCGAATTCAGGAGAATGGTCTGGCGGAACCGCTGCCGTGCCGACGCATCCGTGAGCTGCTCCAGGGACAGCCCCGTGATGTAGGACACATAGGATGGCACCAGCGGCAACACACACGGCGAGACGAAGGACAGGAACCCCGCGCTCAAAGCTGCAAACAGTGTGACGTGGCTGGAGAGCATGACTGTCGTCTCTAGCCCCCCCCTGGATTCCCGCTCAACTCACTGCGGGAATGCCTGCCCCTGGGTTTGACCAGGGGCATGCCCCTGGCGCTCCGGGCGACCAGGGGACGGAGGGGGGCTTTTCGAATCGCGCAGGAGTTCGCGAAGAAGCGTCCGTGCCTCAGCACTGTTCCAGTCCCGCGCCCCAAACACGCGATGGGTCAGCGTGCCGTTTCGATCAATGATAAAACTCATGGGGAGTGTGCGGACCCCGTACCGCCCACTCACCCGGTAGTCCGCATCATGCAGGATTGGAAAGGTCAATCCCTGGGATTCGACAAACGGCTGCGTCACCTCGCGCCCCTGCGGATCGGACGAGACGGCGAGGATGGCAAAGTCTTCCTCCTTGAGCTCCTGATACAGACGTTCCATGCTGGGCATTTCGACGAGGCAGGGGCCACACCACGTCGCCCAGAAGTTGAGCAGCACGACCTTGCCCCGATAATCCTGAAGCGCCTGTTGTGTGCCATGTAGATCCGTGAGCACGAAGGCAGGCGCCGGAGACCCGATTTCCGGCCGCGCCTGACGGAAAGCGACGGGTTGCCCGTGGCCGTTTTCCTGGTGCCCGTCGGAAGAGCCTGCATCACAGGCCACCCACACCAACGCACCCAACAGCCCCAAGCCACAGATCAGCCCGGCCTGAAGGCGTGTTCTGGAGCCCCCCCCTGGATTCCCGCTCAACTCACTGCGGGAATGCATGCCCCTGGCGCTCCGTGCGACCAGGGGACGGAGGGGGGGGCTTTTGACGGTCGCCTGTCTTTCACACCACATCGTTTCAACGATTGCTGCTATTTCACAAGCGGGGACAGCAACCAAAACCCCAGCCATTATACACTGCATTCAATGTAATGCGTTGATGTTCTCCGACACGGGACGGACGGCCGCTCATTTTGTCATGTTTGCAATGTGTTGACCATACGGGAAACAGACTTTATCCTGTGAGGCCTGAGGTCTTTTGCGAGCAGCCAGATGTTTGTTCACGCACACGTTATTGGTTGCAGCATGCTTTTACATGGGAGATGGAAGAATGACTGACATCAGGAAACCAGCGGTTAAAATCTCGCAAGGCAAACGCTCTTTGTTTTTAACCTACCTCACTGTTCGTGATTTTTCGGATGACCTCTACCGTGTGGACAGGCTGGACGTTCAAGAAGATCAAGGAATGCAACGACTTTTAAACAATGCCCGTGTCAAAAGCTTTAGCAGGGACATTCTCGGTGCAGCCCACGTGCATGAGGCGTTTTTGCCAACATCCATTTTCCTCGCCACCGGCGGAGAGGTCAATTACGATGAAGAAAAGCGGGAATTGTTTTTCAATTCCAACCACAGCCATGGAGTGTGTCCACTTGATGTTGTTGACGGACAACATCGTATAGAAGGGCTAAAGCGCGCAGCACTGGAAAACAAGGCTTTGCTGGACTTCCCAATTGCTACCATCATTGCCACCAATATGAGTGAACCTGAAAAAATGTTGCAATTCGTGACCGTCAACACAAAACAACAAACTGTGGACAGAGGCGTCGCCCAGCATATCATTGCCAGGTTTACTAGAATGCTCGAAACTGAGGATCTGCCATACCTGCCATCTTGGATTGAAAAAAAGGCAGAGAGAGGGGACGACTCAAGAGCACTGAAGATTGCTAAGTCTTTCAACACTGACATAGATTCGCCTTGGAAGGGACGAATTCAATTCGCTGACGAGGAAAAGAACAAGTACCATACCATTAGGCAAACAACGTTCGTAACATCGGTAAAGCACACTCTACTAGCTAGAAATCATCCGCTTAGTTACTTTCCCGAAGACAAACAGCTTGATATTCTGCTGAATTATTGGAAAGCCATTCGGGAAATTTTCGTCACTTCAGACGATGGAGGAAAGCGAGCCTCGGTATGTTTTAAGTACACTGGGCTAGAGTTTTTTCATACCATTTCTGGTCAAGTGATTAACTTGCTCGCGAAAAACAGACGTTATTCAGTGGCGGCAATGAAAGAATGTATTAAATCGGCTGAAGAACACCTTGCTCCTGACGCAGTTAAAATGATGTCACCTAAATTCTGGGACGTAGGACAGGATGCCGGTGAACTAAACGCGTCTGGGAGACACAAATTGGTTGCGGCTTTCGCAGACGCGCTTGCAAAAGCCAACCTCGATATTGAAGTGTAATGCTGGTCTCATTGTTAAAGCCGGAACCCACGGGCAAAATAGCTTTCTCCTACGATACTTTGCACACTGTCCCGCAAGATTCTGGATGTTACGCACTCACCACCCACGATGGAACAATTCTGTATATAGGTCAAACCATTGATATATGCCAACGAATGGAGCAACACCTTGATGACGGTAGCAAAAGAACGCAAACGCCTTGGGGCGTTATTTTCTGGTTACACTACAGGCTTTGCGATGCCGGTGACCTTAACAACCTTGAAAACGGCTGGGTCAACGAACATGTACTTAAAGAAGGGCAGATGCCTTTCTTCAATAAAGCTCGTCCACCTGCATAATCACACCTCATGCCGACAGATGCGACTCGACACTGATGCGGGAAGTCTTCTTTCCCGGACCATGTGCTGAATGTCCATGACGGCGATTTCCTGTCAACATCTCGGCAAGGCCTACGGGCATTACCAGGTCCTGCACGACGTGAACCTGACCCTGGCACCAGGTGAATGTTTTACCCTGCTGGGACCCAACGGCGCCGGCAAAACCACGTTGTTGAAAATCCTGGCCACGCTGCAACGGCCCAGCGAAGGGCATTACGAGATGCTCGGCATGAACGGGCAGACAGACAGGGATGCCTTGCGATCGCATTTCGTGTTTCTGGCCCACAGCACGCACGTGTACGATGATTTGAATGCCAGAGAAAATCTCGCGTTCGCGCTGGCCTTGCGGGGACAACGCCCGACGGATCACGACATCAAGATGGCACTGGACCGTGTCCACATTGGCGCCTTTGCCGAGATGAAAACCCGACACTACTCCGCCGGGATGAAAAAACGGCTGGCACTGGCCAGAACCATGCTGGCCCGCCCCCGGATTCTGCTGCTGGATGAGCCTTTTACCGCACTCGATTCCGACGGGACGGCAATCATGCGCGACTATATCGGGGAGCGGTTATCCGACAACGGCACCGTCATCATGGCAACCCACGACCCGGAGCAAGCCCGCCCCGTGACCACCCGTGCCGGCCGACTCCGGCACGGGACACTCCAGGAAATCGCACTGGATTCCTGCGTTCGCAGGAATGACGGCCGGGACATGCAACCCGATGACGCCTTTTCTTAAGACGATTCGCTGGATTCTGTGGAAGGACCTCGTCATTGAGCTGCGTTGCCGCGAGACGATTGCCTCCATGGTGTTCTTTGCCCTCATCGTCATCCTGATTTTCAGCTTCAGTTTTTCGATGGATCAGCAGGCGGCACACGATGTCCTGGCCGGCATGATCTGGGTCGCCTTTGCGTTCACCGGCATGATCGGGCTGGGCAAATCGTTTTCCGCCGAATTGCAGAATGACTGCCTCGAAGCCCTCCAGATGGCGCCGGTGTCCAGGGGCACGCTGTATCTTGGAAAAGTGGCGGCCAATTTCGCCTTCATGTTCGTGGTGGAAATCCTGTTATTTCCCATGTTTGTCATCCTGTTCAACGTGGACGTCGTTGAAGATCTGTCACTCCTTCTGGTAGTATTTTCGCTGGCGACCGCAGGACTGGCCGCCGTGGGAACGCTCTTTGCGGCCTTGACCGTCCATATCCGGGCGCGTGAAGTGATGCTCCCCATCCTCCTTCTTCCCATGGTGGTCCCCGTCATGATCGCAGCGGTTGAAGCCACGAAGGGGGCGCTCAACGGCGATCCCCTGTCCCTCTACAGGCCATGGCTGGAACTCCTCGCCATTTTCGACGTGGTCTTCACCATCGTGTCCTTCTGGATGTTTGACTTCGTGATGGACGCCTGAACAACGATGACCATTCATCGGGTAATCCGACACGTCCAACGGTATCAGGGCTGGGTAGGGGGCGGTGCGGCCCTGTGCCTCACGGTTGGCCTGTATCTCGGCCTTCTGGGCTCCCCGCCGGACTATTACCAGGGCGAAGTGGTGAGGATTATGTACATTCACGTCCCCCTCGCGCATACGGCCCTGCTGGGCTACACCGTGCTGGCCGGAGGCAGCGCGTGGTACTTGTGGAAACGCGACCCGATCATCGACAACATGTGTCACGCCGTCGCGGCCCTCAGCGCCTGTTTTACCGCGCTGGCCCTGTTGACCGGGATGATCTGGGGCAAACCCACGTGGGACACCTGGTGGACGTGGGATGCGCGTCTGACCTCCTTTACGGTGTTACTGCTCATTCTGCTTGGCTACCTGATGGTGCGCACCGTCGTTGACGATCTGGATAAAGCGGCGCGTTATGGCGCCGTCCTGGCCATTCTCGGGTTTGTGGATCTCCCAATCATTCATTTTTCCGTGGAATGGTGGCGCACACTCCACCAGCCGCAATCCATTTCCATGCGCGGGGTGAGCATTGCATCGGGCCTCCTGGCGCCGTTGGTGGTGATGAGCGTTGGCATGTCTCTCCTCTTCTCCTACATGTTGATGATCCGCACGCAACTGCTGTATCTCAACCGCCTGCTGGACGCCAAAAAGGGACGGCTCTTACACCAGTTCCACATGTCGAAAGCCGATTCATGAACACGCTGCGCATGTTCTACATTCGCTGGGGTGTCGTGCTTGCTGTCGCCGCGGGGCTGGTTGTGCTCACTGCCCACCACTACCGGGTCCATCTCGCCAGTTTTGCCCCGCGGGAAGTCGCCAGTGAATCGCCGGCCGGAGAAATCCGGGTCATCGGCATGGTGCAGAGTGGCACCTTAACGGGCGACGTGTCCGCAGGCGACGCCACCTTCACGCTGGCGGGACAGGATGCGTCGTTGCCTGTTGCCTATCAGGGGCCGCCTCCCGATAATCTTCGGGAATTCAAAACCCTGGTGGCCATCGGCACCTGGAGCGCGTCCGAGCGTGTCTTCCAGGCACGGGACATTGGCATCGTCCCGAACTACGGCTTTGTCACCGGTGCCTATCTTGTGGGCCTCCTGCCGCTGGCCCTGTTGTTGTTCACCATGAGTCGGCGTGTGAGCCTGCTCTACGAAGAAATGAAAGCGTCCAGACTGTACCAGGAAGACTGACGGAGGGTAACATTCTGGATAATGGAGTGAAGACGTCAGACCCCCTTCTCCCCTTGGGAGAGGGCCATCATGCCTCCCTCCGTCCCCTGGTCAGAGCCAGGGGCATGCATTCCTGCGAACGCAGGAATCCAAGGGTAGGGGAGGGGAGCACCAGGAGCAGGCATCCAGCGCGAAGGGGCTGCAATGAACCGCAAGACAAAAACCGCGATGTGGCCATTCCCGCCGTCCCCTGGTCAGAGCCAGGGGCATGCATTCCTGCGCACGCAGGAATCCAGGGGTAGGGTAGGGGGGCGCCAGGAGCAGGCATCCAGCGCGAAGGGGCTGCAATGAACCGCAAGAAAAAAATCGGCATGGTCGCCAGCCTCCTGGTAACAGCAGGTGCCTTGGCGTACCTTGGCCTCGGGAACTTCGGCGACAACCTGGTATATTTTTTCACCCCCTCGGAAGTCACCGCCTTTTCCCCTGACTATTACCAGAAAAAGGTGCGTGTAGGCGGCATGGTGGTTCCAGGAAGCATGAAAGCCGACACGGACAGACTGGGCATGACCTTTGAGCTGACCGACGGCGAAGCCACGATTCCCGTGACGTTCGCCGGCATCCCCCCGGATCTTTTCAAAGAAGGCCAGGGGGCAGTCGTCGAGGGCTACTGGACCGACCAGGGACAGTTTCAATCCAACTTCATCATGGCCAAACATTCCGAAGACTACATGCCCATTGAACTCAAACGCGCGGGCGTGGAACTGCCCCGCAAGGATTTTATGAAATCGCTGGTGGAGTAAGGAGCGGATCAACCGGCACCGACCATGGGCCAGCGGTTTGATCAAGAGCCATCATCAACCATGCGTGACTATACTCAGCACGTCGGAGCTGGCCACCGTCAGTCCTTGGGACAGCATTTTACCCATCCGGACGTCGCCGGTTTTATGACAGGATGGGTGCTCGCTTCCGGCACGCCGTCCCTGTTCGACCCGGCTTTCGGGCTTGGCATCTTTCGTGAAGTTATCCCTCGAGACTCGCCTGTCACATTTTCGGCCTGTGAGGTGGATTCCAGAATCATCGAGTTCTGGGAGCGGAAAACCGGCGAGTGTTCCAAGTTTATCACCGTGGAAGACTACCTGCATT
>RKSG01000113.1 GCA_007570995.1 Nitrospirales bacterium | reverse complement strand
TAACCGGAATATCGCCATCGGTGATCTCTTTCCTCGTCAGAGATTTCCCGCGCTTGACCTCGCACACTTCCCCCAACTCCACCATTGGCCACTTGGGATTACCTGTTTCTATATCGCACACATCTTTCAATGTGACCATTTCCCATTTTCGAATTTTATAAACCTCAACTCCTCTATACTGACTTTCTGTTAAGTTGTGGTTACCGTTCTCCCTGATTTTCTCTTTGTTCACCCACATTGCAATACTACTTTCCTGCTTTTTACCTTGCTTCCACGCTCTCAAAACTTCTAACGCTTTCGGTAAATCATTTCTTTCAATCGGTCGGCGGTGAGCACCCAAATCAAAGCCATCATTCTCTACCTTCAAGAACACAACGCAGTCTGTCTGCTTTGCCAGGACCTTATCCAGAATTAGAATAGAAGTCTTGACACCAGAGTAGGGATTGAACACCCCCGCTGGCAGTGAAATGACGGCGACGAGATAGTTTTCCACCAGTCTCTTGCGCAATTGCTTGCAGGCATTCTGGCTCTGAAAGATAATGCCTTCCGGCACGATGATGCCCGCACGACCTTGGGGCGTCAGATGCTCAGCCATGTAGTCCACGAACAGGACTTCGCTACGTTTGGATTTCACGGAGAAACGGTTATGCGGCCGGATGCCTCCTTTCGGTGACATGAACGGGGGATTGGCCAGAATGACGTCGGCATACTCATTCCAGCGGTCTTCGCTGGTCAGGGTATCGTATTCGGATATGTGCGGGTCAGCTAAGCCGTGCAGGTACATGTTCACTAGCGACAGACGCACGAAATCGGGTGAAATGTCATAGCCCGTGAGATTGGCGGCCAATCTGCACTTGTCGCTCGGTGTCAACGAGTTTGCACCGTCCTTGTTCATGTTGGACTTCAGAATATGTTTGTAGGAAGAGATCAGGAACCCGGCTGTGCCGCAGGCCGGATCAAGTATTGTCTCGTTCTTCTTCGGATCAATGATCGCGACAATGAAATCTATAATATGGCGCGGGGTGCGAAACTGCCCGGCATCGCCCTGTGAGCCAAGGATAGAGAGCAGATATTCGAAGGCATCACCGAGACGTTCAGAATCGTCGTAGGCAAACTTGTCAATGACCTTCAGGAAAGCACGGAGAATTTCCGGGTCACGGTAGGGTAGATAGGCATTGTTGAAAATGCTACGGAATAACGGCGGGACGCCGGGGTTTTCCGGCATTCTGGTGATGGCCTCGGCATAAAGCTCCAAGACCTCGTGTCCACCCAGACCAGATCGCACCAGTTTAGCCCAGCCGTAGCGGGCGAACTCCCCTGCGAAGAAATTCCGCTCGCCGCCCAGATCCTCGGCCTCGGCGTCAATGTCGTCCATGAACTTGTAGATGAGTGCGATGGTGATTTGCTCCACCTGCGATTGCGGATTGGGTACCTTGCCAACAAGGATATCACGGGCGGTATCTATGTGGCGTTTGGTGTCAGTATCAAGCATGGCCAACTCAGATGACGACTTCCTGGGATATGCGACCAGATACCTGAATCTGCCATTTCCCTAACGGCATTGAGGTCGAACTGACAGAAATTGGGTTAGTGGCTTCGTCCTGCAGCAATTCCGTTGTAAATGTTGTTTCTCCACACCGTTCGACCTAACGATGATTAGTTCAGTATTCGTTTCGGATTCCGTCATGGTTTTTCAGGTTCTCCAGGAAGAACGTAACATGAAAAAATCATGCACCACGCTCAGGAGGCAAACTGGCTCAAAGAAACATAGTCTTTGACGTACTCAGGAATGATCTTACGGTATTCCCTCGGAACGGCTCTCAAGTCTTTTGTGGAGAAAGCCGGATTGGTGGCCAAGGCCGTGTATTGCCGCCTGTCAATTATATCGCGGAGATTCATGTCGGTGGCATAGGCTTTAAAAAAAACCTTGATGGCCGTAATGGACTTGGCCTGGTCGGGTTTGTAGTTGGCAACAAACTTGATGAACTCTTCCTCCAGCAATTCATCTCTGGATTTGAAGTGAGGAATGATGTCAAAGACCTTCTCCAGAATCTCCCGCAGGGTCAGGCGGCGATCCACTGCAGCGGCAACGCGCAGTTTGTCGAGGGTATAATACTCTTCGGGCTTGTTGAATACTGCTCGGTTCACATAGTCAATGACGCGATCCCACTCCCCAGCTTCAACGGCCTGTACAATGATCGCGTCTTCGCGCACAGTATCCGCAAACCGGTTGAAGAACATCCGGTCAATCTTCATGCCTTCACATCCGATGTCCTCTATCGTGATTGTCCTGAGAATGTCTCGACCCAGATGTTCATAGTTGCCGACACGTGTCACTGGGCCTGTACCATCTCGACCACTGCCGGATGTAGACTGTGGTTGAGGCAACTCCACGACCTCATCATAGTTGAACCCGGACTCAAAGTATTCACAATTGGCGAAGAAATCGAAGAGTTTGAACGCGGTCTTCTCCGGCTGGCGTACCTTGTCCTTGATCTCTTCGTCAAAAAGCCGATCAAGGAAATTGTGTTTGCGGGTTCCGCGCCCTTTGATCTGGATAAAATCAGTGGGTGAAAAGACAGGACGGAACAGGCCGAGGTTCAGGATGTCCGGGCAATCGTAGCCAGTGGTCATCATCCCGACCGTGACGCAAACACGAGCCTTGCTGGTGCGGTATGCGGGCAGGATATTCCCGGAACCGAGCAGGTTGTTGTTGGCAAAATTGATGGTGAACTGCTGGGCATCTGCTATCTGTGATGTGACCTGTACCGCGAAATCCGACTGATATTTGCCGGGAAACATCCGGGCGGCCATTTGGTTAAAGATTTGCGCCAGGTCGGCGGCATGGTTCTGACTGACGGCAAAGACAATGGCTTTGCCGATCTCTCCACTGACAGGATCGCGTAGCGCGTTTTCAAGAAATGTCTTGCAAAAAAGCTGATTGGTGTGAGGAGCAAAGAAACGCCTTTCGAACTCGCGCTGTTTGTAGACCTCTTGCTGTTCTTCGCCCTCACTGTCGGTGAATGAGACAACGAATCCATCATCGGACAAGAGTTTCGTCGTCACGTCCGTGCGGGCATCCACAACCGTAGGGTTGATGAGGACGCCGTCTCTCACGCCGTCAAGCAGCGAATAACGAAATGTGGGGACTCCGCTTTCGCAACCGAAGGTGCGATAGGTATCGAGCAGCAGCCGACGTTCGGCCTCGCGCGGGTCATGAGTGGCATGAGCAGCACCGTCAAAGTTTTTCAGGTAGTCACGGGGCGTCGCGGTGAGACCGAGCTTGTAGCCCACGAAATAGTCAAACACCGCACGGGCATTGCCGCCGATGGATCGATGGGCTTCGTCGGAGATCACCAGGTCAAAGTCCGTGGGCGAGAATAACCGCTGATATTTGTTGTTGAACAAGAGTGATTGCACCGTAGTGACGATGATCTCCGCTGCTTTCCATTCGTCGCGTTTCTCTTTGTAAATGGCTGTCTGGAAATCGGCGGACAGTAGCACGGAGAACGCCTTGCGTGCCTGCTCTTCCAGTTCGAGCCGATCCACCAGGAACAGGACTCGATGAGCATTGCCGGAACGGAGGAACAGTTTGATAACACCAGCGGCGGTGAGTGTCTTCCCTGTGCCTGTGGCCATTTCAAACAGGAAGCGGTCTTTGCCATCTTTCACCGCCTGCTGGACAGCATGGATGGCCTTGCATTGATAGGGACGCAGAAAGCAGAGAGTGTGAGCCCGAATGAAATTTGGCCGCTCGGTTTCGTTCTTCCACGCCGCTTCCGATGCATAACCCGGACGCTGGGTGAGAACGATATAGTCCTCGCCGACCTGCTCGCCAATCAGTCGTTGCGGTTCGGGTGTGATTTTTTGGTACTCGTCCACTGAATCCGGCGTCGGGAACGAGGTGATGACGCAGGGATCGCCGCGTTCGAGATCCCAGAAATAATGCAGGTTGCCATTTGACAGAATGACGAAACGGCAACGTTGCGAGCGTGCATACTTGCGTGCCTGTTCCTTGCCAACCAGCGGCTTCTTGTCCTCCGATTTGGCCTCCAGCACAATGAGCGGGACACCCCTGTTGTCCAAGAGCAGAAAATCAACAACTCCCCGGCTCGTCTTTTCGAAGTCATCGCCGAGGACGCCGGGATCCGCCCCCTCGATCGTGACGCCTGATTCAAGACGAATGTTGGCAGGTTTCCCTTCCGTGTCGAAGAATCGCCAACCTGCATTCTCAAGCAGTTTGTTGATCTTGATACGAGCGGTGGCCTCGTTCATGTGCCTTCCAGGTGATTTGTTGCTGCGGCTGGTGCCCGTCACGGCAGCGCAGCGGAAGATGTGAAAGCGACGAGAGGCCCGGGATACACACCGACGATCACCACACCAGCCGCGGCGAACGCCAGGACGATGACAGCAGTTGGGGACAAGGCCAGACGCGTCGCGCGGGCCTGTTCGGGGGAGGGTTCGCGCATATACATGACCATCACAACGCGCAAATAGTAGAAGGCAGACACAGCAGCAAACAGTAACCCGACCACGGCCAGCCAGGTCAGACCCGCGTTGACGGCGCCCATAAACAAATACAACTTGCCGATGAATCCAGCCGTCGGGGGAATGCCAGCGAGCGAGACCATAAAGAGCAGCATCAGCAACGCCACCCCTTTGTGCTGTCTGGCCAACCCGGTCAGGTCATCCAGGTCGTCGCCTTCCACACCACCTCGCCGAAGAATCGCGATGACAGCAAAAGCCCCAACGGTCATCAAGGCATAGACGGCCAGATAGAGCATCATGCTGGATGTGCCCTGTGACACGGTGCCGGCATTAGTGCCGACCCAGCCGGCCACGACCAGGCCGATTAACGCATACCCGGCATGGGCAATGCTTGAGTAGGCCAGCATCCGCTTCACATTCGTCTGCACAATCGCGACGAGATTCCCCAGCATCAGCGTCAGAAGACACAGGCCCAGAATCAATCCGGTCCAGTTCGATCTCACGCCTCCGAACCCCTCCAGCATCACCCGAAGCAACGCGCCAAAGCTCGCGGCTTTCGAGGCCACGGCCATAAACGCGGTGACCGACGTGGGCGCGCCTTGATACACATCCGGCGTCCACATGTGAAACGGCACCGCCGCTACCTTGAAGCCAAACCCGACAATCAACAGCATCATGGCCATCAGCACCAGGGGATCGTTCAGCCCGCGCCCCGCGACCGCAGCCGCGATGTCTGCAAGCCGCGTACTGCCGGCGGCTCCAAAGATGAGCGACACGCCATAGAGCAACAGCCCCGATGAGAACGCCCCCAGAATAAAATACTTGGCCGATGATTCAATGGATCTGGCCTCAAACCGTTTGAACCCCGCCAGGATATAGAGCGGGATGGACATCAGCTCAGTCCCAAGATAGATGACCAGCAGATCGGCGCCAGAGACCATGACCATCATGCCTGCCAGAGAGAGCAACAGAAACCCGTAGAATTCCGCCAGATCAATCCGCTCTTCCTTGAGATACCCGATGGAGAGCAGGATCGTCAGACCACTCACGACGTACAGCAACAGCTTCCAGAATGAGGCATACGCATCCACCACAACGAGATTGCCAAAGGCCCCCACCCGGTCACCCATGCCACTCGCAGTCACGATGAAACATGCCGTGAGCGCCGCCACGCTCATCCACGCCAGCCCGTCTTTCCTGCGCGGCGGGGTGATCGGCTCCAGCGCCAGTACGAGACAGGCTGCCACCACGACGATCAACTCCGGCAGAATTGTCACCAGATCCGCGAGGGGAAACGTCATGGTCTGCCCGCCTCTCCAGCGTCAGCGATGAGAGCAGACTGTGTGGTCGGGCTGGCCGGCAATGAGGACACAGGGCCATCACCCACGGACACGACGCTCGCTTCGCGGTGCACAAGCCGATCAACGCTGGCATGCATCACCGTCAGCATCGGGTTGGGATAGAGTCCAATCCAGAACACCAGGAATGCCAGGGGCGCTAACATGCCGGTTTCACACCAGTGCAGGTCACGCAGTTTTGACGCCATGTGTGGTGCCGGCTCGCCGTACACCACGCGTTGCAGCATCCACAGAATATAGGCCGCTGCCAGAATGACCCCCAGTGCCGCCCCGGTGGCAGCCAGCTTATGCTCCGCAAACGCCCCCAGCAGAACCAGAAACTCGCCGACAAAGCCGTTCATACCGGGCAGGCCTACTGAGGACAACGCAAAGATTACGAGGAACGTGGCATACAACGGCATGGGTCTGGCTAACCCTGAATTGTCAACGATCGCTCGACTGTGCGTCCGCTCATACAGAATGCCCACGCACAGAAAGAGCGCGCCCGTGGTGATGCCATGATTGACCATCTGCAAAATGGCGCCTTCAATCCCCCGGGCGTTCAAGACAAAAATGCCCAGCGTGACAAAGCCCATATGACTCACGCTGGAATAGGCAATCAGTTTCTTGAGATCGGACTGGGCCAGGGCCATGCAGGCACCATAGACAATGGCCACCACAGACAGGATCATCACCCATGCGGCGAACTGCTGCGCCGCATCCGGCAGCATGGGCAGCGAGAAGCGCAAAAATCCGTAGGCGCCCAGTTTGAGCAACACACTCGCCAGTATGACGCTGCCTGCAGTGGGCGCTTCCACATGCGCGTCCGGCAACCACGTATGAAACGGGAACATCGGCACCTTCACGGCAAACGCGGCAAAGAAGGCCCAGAACAACCAGGCTTGCAGCCAGGGGGGGTATGTGGCCTGGCTCAACGTGCGCAGATCGAACGACTGCTCTCCGGCGTACACATAGAGGACGATCAGCGCCACGAGCAGCAGGACACTCCCTGCCAGAGTATAGAGAAAAAATTTTATGGCCGCATAGACACGATTGGGACCACCCCAGATGCCGATCAACAGATACATGGGAATCAACATGGTTTCCCAGAACACATAAAACAGCACACCATCCAGTGCGACGAACACGCCAACCGTGGCGGTTTCCATCACCAGCAGGCTGATCATGAATTCCTTGACCCGCGTCCTGATTGATGCCCAGGACACCGCGATGCACAGCGGCGTCAGAATGGTCGTCAACAACACCAGGGGCAGGCTGATCCCATCCACACCCACAGCATAGCGAATGGAAGGTGACGCAACCCACTGATGCGTTTCGACAAACTGCATGGCCGCTGTGGACGTATCGAACAGGAGCCACAGAGGGAGTGAGGCGAGGAACACCAGCAAGGAAACGCCCAGCGCCACCCACCTGGCCATGGTGTCCTGAACCAGCATCAGGCCTGTCGCCCCCGCCAAAGGCAGGAAGACGATCAAGGTCAGCCAGGGGAATCCGCCGGATGCCGTCGCCGCGTCAGTCATACAGATTCATCCACACAATGCCCCCCTGGATTCCCGCTCAACTCACTGCGGGAATGACGGAGGGGGGGCTTTCAGGTGCACTAAAACAGCAGATACGCTGTCAGGATCAGGACGGCTCCCACCGTCATGCCCAGTGCATAATTCTGGGTTTCGCCGGTTTGAATCAGACGGATCACCCAGCCTCCCCAGGCAAACCCGCGGGCCACGCCATTCACCGCGTTATCGATGATGGCCACGTCCACGTTTTTCCACATCCGGTCAGACAGGACAAACGTCGGCTTCACAAACACCTTTTCGTAGGCTTCGTCCACATACCACTTGTGGAACGACCCCTGGTAGGCCCTGTGCCACCGTTGCACGAGACGGTCGGGCCAGTCAGGCGATTGCACATACAGGACATAGGCCATGGCAATGCCACCCAGCCCCGCCAGCGTCGCCACCACCATAATGCCCGTGGCGGCAGCACCATGATGTCCACCACTGTCGCCGTCCGGAAACGCATGGCGAAGAAAATCGGGAATGCCCAGATAGCCGGTCAGAATACTCAACACGGCCAGGACCAGCAGCGGCACGGTCACCACGAAGGATGGCTCCCGTACCTGGTCGGCATGACGCGGATCAACCCGCGACGCTCCCCAGAATGTGACAAACACCAGACGGAAACTGTAGAACGCCGTCACGCCGGCCGTGATCACCCCCAGCACGGCGAGCAGTTGTCCCAGCGACCCTGCCTCCCAGGCGGCCAGCAACACGGCGTCTTTACTGAAAAACCCGGCTGTGAAAGGAAAGCCGGCCAGCGCCAGCGCGCCAATCACGACAGTCCAGCAGGTCACGGGCATGGTCGCCTTCAGGCCGCCCATGTATCGCATGTCCTGCTCATGATGGACGGCCAGAATGACAGACCCGCATCCCAGAAACAGCAATGCCTTAAAGGCCCCGTGGGTCAGCAGGTGATACATCCCCGCCACGTACCCGCCCAGGCCACAGGCCATCATCATGTACCCGAGTTGGCTCAAGGTTGAATAGGCCACCACGCGCTTGATGTCGTACTGTGTCAGGGCAATCGAGGCACCAACCACCATGGTCGCCCCCCCCACGATGGCCACGACTGTCAGGGCCACGGGAGACGCGTTATACAGCGGAGCCAGCCGCGCCACCATAAACACTCCGGCCGTCACCATCGTCGCGGCATGAATGAGGGCGGAAATGGGCGTTGGTCCCTCCATGGCATCCGGCAGCCACACATGCAACGGAACCTGCGCGGACTTTCCAACGGCGCCGACAAACAACAGCAGCGCGATCAGGGTCATGGCGGACACCTCCCACCCACCGCCAACAGCGCCAAGCAGGTCCACCGTGGCATCGGCACGGGCGGCGATTCCGGAAAACACCGCCTGGTACTGCAGGGTCCCAAAGACCACACACACCAGCAGTATGCCGAGCAGAAAGCCAAAATCACCGATTCGATTGACGATAAAGGCCTTGGTGGCCGCCGCTCGCGCCGCGTGACGTTCATACCAGTGCCCGATCAGCAAATACGAACACAGCCCCACCGCTTCCCAGAACACAAACAACTGAAGAAAATTATCGGACATGACCAGCATCAGCATGGAGAACGTAAAGAGCGCGATGTTGCCAAAGAAGCGCGCGTAGCCCGGATCGCCGTGCATATACCCAATCGTGTAGACATGCACCAGGCCGCTGACCACGGTGACCAGCAGCAACATGGCCGCCGTCAACTGATCAACGTACAGCCCAAGGCGAATGGTCAGATCGCCGGATGTCGCCCACGTATACAGCGCGATGTCCAGCACGTGTCCGTTGGCGACTTCGACACAGGCCAGCACCGAGAGCAGGAAGGACACTCCGACCGCCGGCACCGCGATGAGATGTGCGCGCGTCTTCACCACATGCCCGGCCAGGCCAAGGATGACGAACGCCAGAAGGGGCAAGAGCGGGATCAGGGCATACAACATGAGGGGCGCTACCATTTCAACAAACGGAAATCGTCCACGTTGATACTGGCATGATGGCGGTACAGTGCAATAATGATGGCCAGGCCCACGGCCACCTCGGCGGCAGCCACGGTGAGCGCAAAGAACACAAAGACCTGCCCGGCCAGATTGCCGAAATGCGCGGAAAAGGCCACGAAATTGATGTTCGTGGCGTTCAGCATCAATTCAATTGACAACAGGATGATAATCAGGTTTGTCCGGACCAGGACACCCACGAGACCAATGAGGAACACCAGCCCGCTCAACACCATATAGTATTCCACGGGCACGTTCATGAGACTACCGTGTCACGCCTTGTGATCGTCCTCATTGTCACAATACCCAAACGCAGCAACGGCAAAGACATTCGCTGGGACGATGTGTTAGCCCCAAATATCCTCCCGCGATTCCCAACAGGCTTTAATGTCACCAAATCGTCCCATTCGCTGCATGCCCCTGGCACGCCCCCCCTGGATTCCCGCTCAACACACTGCGGGAATGACGGAGGGGGGAGCACGACCAAGTTGATGCCTCTGTGAAGGTTGCCAATCGTACCCGCACACTGCGGGAATGACGGAGGGGGAGGCACGACCAAGTTGATGCCTCTGTGAAGGTCGCCAATCGTACCCGCACACTGCGGGAATGACGGAGGGGGAAGCACGACCAAGTTGATGCCTCTGTGAAGGTTGCCAATCGTACCCACACACTGTCGAGATTATACGGGGGGTCCAGAATCAGGAGATCGACAAACCGTCTGGGGAGTTGTTCCGCCACCGCAAAGGTATCGCCGCAAATGACTTTCCCGCAGATATCATTCACGCTCACTGGACGATCAACGTAACAGATACTGGTCGAGAGTCTGTCCCTGTCTTCTTTGTAATACGTCAGGATCCGGTTTCGTCGCGATGGGTTCTTCATAACCGGAGCGGGTCTGGCTTGTGCTGTTTTCAGATGACACCCCCTGGCGACTGGTGCGTTGTGCCTTCACGCGAGCGCGGTTTGGACTCCATGATGCCTTTCTTGGACAGAATGACTGCGCCAATCATGGCCACCAGCAGAATGAGCGACGCAAGTTCAAACGGGAACAGATAGGTAGAATACAACACCTCCCCGATGGATTCCGTGTTCCCCGCCATACGCTCCCCCGCCGCCACGGGACTCGGGGCGGCCACCGTCAAGCCATGACTCACGGCAAGCAGGATGGCTTCGGTCAACAACACCGCCCCAAGAAACAACGCCACAGGCCCCTGTTGACTGTACCGTTCGTCCCGTTTCACATTCAGCAACATCACCACAAACAGATAGAGCACCAGGATGGCCCCCGCATACACGATAATCTGAATGGCGGCCAGAAATTCGGCATGCAGGGTGACATAGAGACCCGCCACATGAAAAAACATGACCAGCAGGGACAGGGCACTGTAGATGGGATTGCGCAGCACCACGACGAGTGAGGCAGTGACAAGAATGATCGCGGCAAAATACAGGAAGACAAAGGTGGCCACCGTTACACCGCTCTCTCGTGCACGATACCGGTGGAGCGACCAGGCGGGAAACGCAGGTATGGATGGCATACGCCCGATTGGGTGTCATGCGCGTGTGGGTGTTTCGGGGACATCAGGCGTCGTCTTCGTCTTCGTCTTGTTCATCCGGCAATGACACGTCCTCGGCTTTCAGATCTTTGATGCGCTTAAAAAATGCTGCATGAAATTTCTCCAGATATTCACGCAACCACAAATGGAGATCGCTCCACTGGTCTTTATCGAGCACATCACAATTTTCCCACGATACCGTGACATCGCTTTGTTTGTTACGTGGTAATTCACGCCATTCCAGTTCGTCGCCGATTTCGTGTTCCACTGCATCCTTCTGTTGGAACAAAAGGCGATAATATGCCTTGGCCTTCTGTCCTGTTATTACAAGGCGTACAGAGATTCGCCTTTTGCTGCCTATAGCCTCCAACCTGAAATCAGCCCGGCCCACAGCAAAGCCCACAAAGCTTTCTTTGGATGGTGCCCTTGGTCCGACGTTCCCTTGGTTCTGCTCCATAACAACTCGCAAACCCGTCCAGAATTCGACCCACAGTTTTTGTGCTTCGCTCATTTCGCCGGTATGCCGTGCGATTTCCACCCAGTCGTTGGGTTTGGAGACAACATTGAATCTTGGAGCAGGAGCGGAATCCCCAATTTTCCACAGTTCAATTTGCACGCCGAAGACATGAACGTCTCCGGCTGTATGTTCGTTCAGCCAGTCAAGGGCAGCACGATGTTCATCCCTGAAATCTTCGGCCACCCAGACAATCACCGCAGCGTCCTTCCCACCGGCATAGGTCAGGAGTTTTCCCAGGTGATCATGGTCCGTTTTGCCAAACTGGTTTTCCACGATGACCGGATGTCCATCCGTGTCCCGACAGACAAGATCAGTCCTGAAATCGCCAACCTTGCCTTCTTGTTCCTTCACCTCCAAGTCAAGACCGCCAACAGCCTCACTCAACAAGTGAATGTTCTCCGCAAGCCATGGGGTAAAGTCACGAGCCTCATCTGACCAGTATGCCCGGACCTCCACACTTTCCAACCGCCCCAGTTCGTCCTTTGGCATCATCACACTCTCTTCAGCATGTCAATGGGCCACCGTTGCGATGCCATCCTCATCAGTCAGTACGGCTCACCACGGGCAACAGGCACTCACAACAATCCGGAGATCGCTCCCGCGAACCCGGCCCGCGCGAACTCTAAAAATCCTTTTTCGGCATATCCCGACAGGCCACGTTAAACCAGGCCACGTTGGGGTGTTGGAATTCCAACCGCTTTTCCCGCTCCGGGAATGCCCGATCGCCAATCGCCAGCAGTTGTTGTTTGTCTAACTGCAAATGGCGTTTATCGTACACGGCCCATTCAAACTCCTGCGACATACCCAGGGCATCCACCGGACAGGCCTCGACGCACAACCCGCAGAAGAGACAGCGCGTCATATCCATGGAATAGGCTTTGGCATACCGCTTGGCAGGTTCTCCAGGCACCTCGGCACTCACCACACGGATCACCCGGGACGGACAGGCCGCCTCACACAGATCACACCCGACGCATTTTTCCGTGCCGTCCTCGTATTTCAGCAATCCCAGCATCCCCCGGTAATTCGCGGGGAGCTGCTTCTTTACGTGTGGATACTCCAGGGTGATGGGACGATACCGCACCAGATGCCCGATGGTCTCTTTCATCCCCATGAGGATTTCAAAAAAGATGAGCGACTTCACCCATTCTTTGATTTTTGTCATACAACACCCCGCCTCGGCACTACCCGTTGGGGAAGAGGTAGGCAAACGTGGACGTCACCACCACATTCCCCAGAGCAATGGGCAACAACACCTTCCACCCAAACCGCATCAGCTGGTCATACCGCAATCGCGGGAGGGTGGCGCGTAACCAGAAAAAGAGAAACAGGAACGCGTAGACCTTCACGGTAAACCAGACAATTCCCGTGATCCAGGCGAAATCTCCAGGTGCCTGCAGAAAAGGAAACGGCGCATGCCATCCGCCAAAGAACAGGACGGTGGCCATGCACGACACCAGAATCATGTTGGCGTACTCCGCCAGAAAGAAAAAGGCGAACCGCATCCCGCTGTATTCCGTGAAAAACCCTGCCACCAGCTCGCTTTCGGCTTCCGGCAGATCAAAGGGAAGCCGGTTGGTCTCGGCAACAGAAGCAATCAGAAACACGACAAACGCCACGAATTGTGGAAACGGCAGCGGATCAAAGGCAAACCAGTGCCAGAACCCGCCGGCCTGCGCCTCCGTGATCGTGACCAGACTCAAACTGCCCGACAACAACAGGACCCCGACAATCGCCAGTCCCACATTCAGTTCGTAGCTGATCAACTGGGCCGCTGACCGCAACCCGCCCAGCAACGCATATTTGCTGTTGGATGCCCATCCACCAAGAATGACCCCGTAGGCACCAATGGACGCAAACGCCAGAATGTAGAGCACCCCGATGTTGATGTCACTGATGACAAACGGCTTGAAGGTTACCCCCATGAACTCGACCGTCCAGTTCGGCCCGAACGGAATGACAGCAAACCCGATCAAAGCCGGCACCAGCACAATGAGCGGTGCCAGACTGAACATGATTCTGTTCGCCCCGGCCGGAATGATGTCTTCCTTGAAAAACAATTTTAACCCGTCCGCCACCGGTTGCAGGATGCCATACGGCCCCACTTCCATGGGTCCCATCCGATCCTGCATCCAGCCCAGCACCTTGCGCTCCAGCAGGGTGAGCAGCGCCACGGTCAACAGCACCACGCCCATCACGACCACAATCTGCGAC
>RKSG01000160.1 GCA_007570995.1 Nitrospirales bacterium | reverse complement strand
CACGGTGACAGCACCGACCTGGACAGACGAGGCGCGTGAGCGGCTGGAGCGTGCACCGGTGTTTTTGCAGGGAATGGTCAAGCGCCTGGCGGAAAAAAAAGCGCACGCATTGGGGAAACGCGAGATTACCGCGGCCCTGCTCGACCAGTTTAAGCGCGAGATGATGGGGAATATGGGCGGGCAGGCCGAGATGGCCCGCGCGGCCGGTCAGATCGAGCGGGGCGAGTTGCCGTGGACGGCCGAAGCACGCAAACGACTGGAAAGCGTGCCCGAGTTTATGCGGGCGATGATCGCAAACATTACGGAAGATGTGGCGCGGGAACGTGGACATCTGGAAGTCAATGTGGAGGTGTTCGACAAAGTCGAGGCCATGGGGGATCGGGCTGAACACGATGGTGCGCCTCTGGAATGGACAGAAGGGGCCATGGCGATGCTGCGGGAAAAAATCAAAGATTCTCCGCCCATCGCGTTGGAATTTGTGACGGATATGCTGAAGCGTGACGCTGAAGATCTGGCGCGGGAAGCCGGGGCGACGACGATTGATGAACAGACGCTGGCGCAGGTCTGGGACGTGCCTCAGCAGACCATCGCCTGGTCGGATGAAGCCTGGAAACGGTTGCTGACCTCACCCGATTTTGTGCGAAGCGGCATTCGAAAAGCGGCGGAGCGGCGGGCCAGAAAACTCGGATTGCGGGAGATTGATTCCGAACACCTGACCATCTTTCGGAATGAAGCCATGATGAAGGCCGTGAAGCGGATCCGAAGTTTTGGGTATCAGGAGTTGACCTTTGACGCTTTTGAGGATGCGTTGGTGAAAGTCAAACGATTGAAGGGCAACGAGCAGGCCGAACACCGTTTGGAGGACATTCGGCAGTATATGAAGGTCAAACCGGATGTGGGTGTGCTCGGGGAAGCCTTGATGGGCCGCTTTCGCCGGTATCTGAAGGGCGAAGGCAAACTGTAACGCCTGGATTCCTGCGTCCGCCGGAATGACGGAGGGGGGGATCGGGCCGTCAGCCAGGCTTCGTGACACCGCACGAGCCCCCCTTGGATTCCCGCTCAACTCACTGCGGGAATGCATGCCCCTGGCGCTCCGTGCGACCAGGGGACGGAGGGGGGGCTTTCCTCAGTGGCGCACCGTGGTCCGTTGCCTGTGCCTCACGGGACGGGCAGCCTCTTTCGCCAGGTGATCCACCAGTTCGTTATACTTTTCTCCCGAGTGTGCCCGCACCTTTTTCCACGTGAGCTGCATCCCCAAGGCGCGGACCTGGGCCACGTATGACTGGGTAAAGGGGGTCCTGGTCTTCCACGCGCCTTGCACCCAACTGGCTAATCCCTGGTAGTCGAAATAGATCGTGGCGGTCGTAATGCCATGGTTCCGGCACCACGTCAGGGCATGGACCACCGCCTGGATTTCCGCTGCCACATTGCGATGCTGTTGAGCGTCGGCAGGCACGGCATGTCCCTTGCCCCGGTGGAGTTCCTGCTCTCCATTGAGTATGACATAGGCCCAGCCAAATCGTGGAGGCTCTTCGCCTTGCTGCAGCCAGGCTCCGTCGACCCAGATGTGCACGGCGTTCGTGGTCTGGCGGGTGGCCGTGGAAGCCACGGGCGTGGCTGCGGGGGAAGCACCGCCGGCCAGAAACGCTTTGGCGTCTTCTCGGGTCGAAAACGATTTGTAGCGGGCCCGAGGGAATTCCCTGACCTGGGCTTCACAGGCGGGCCAGGTGGTGTAGATGCCGGGCTTGCGTCCGTTGCGGACGGCATAAAATTTCACGAGTCTTATTCGCCCCTTAACCGTTTCACGCGTTCTTTCACGCGCATGACCCGTTTGGCTTCCCCGGGCACGCCTTCGGCAAGCGCGAGATAGGTCTCGTATTCTTCAATGGCTCGTCGCGGATTGCGTGGTTCCAGGAGCTTTGCCAGATTATACCGGGCATCGGCAAAATTCGGGCGTAAGACAACTGCCTCTTCAAACAACTGCCGGGCGCGGGTCCATTGCTGCTGATCGGCCAACACACGGCCGAGGCTGTTGACGATTTCCGGAGCATGGGGGCGCAATGACAGGGCCTGCTCCAGTGTCTGTTGAGCCTCGGTCAGGTTGCCCTGATCGCGGAGGGCCAGGCCCAGTCGATGGTGGGCTTCGGCGAAACGGGCCTTGTCGTTGAGACCGTGTTGGATGGATCGCCGGTAGGCGTCGACAGCAACCTGCGGCTGTGCCGTGCCACACGACCTGAACAGTGCCGCCTCTCCCCGGGCAAATTGTTGAATGCCCAGAAAGTGTTCTTTCTGGGCGGTGTCGGGCGAAGCGTTGCCCCCTGAACCTGCCGGGCGGCCTCGTTTGAGACCGGGGAGAAACTTTTCGTGATAACTCGACAACATCTGTTCGTAAGGATCGAGCGCCATGGATGCCGCGAGCAGCAGGGTGTGATCGTCGCGCTCACGGACCAGGTATTGCGTGGTACTGGTTTTGTCCCCGGTTCGATACAGCACGGCGTCCAGTGCCTGTGTCTCAGAGAGGAGTTGCGTGGGATCCAGGTAAAATGTGGAAGCCGGGGTGAGGCTGGATAAGGTTTGCCGCAGGACAGGATAGGGGGAGAGGTCCAGCGCGGGATCGAATCGAAACACGGCTCCCACCAGTATCTGGTCATCGTTGAAGAAATAGAAACTGTCGTGTCCGGGTGGGGGCTGTGGCGTCGTTCGTTGCAGTTGTGCTCCGGAGCCCCAGGGAACCGTGTGATAGGGGGTACCCTGCCAGTGTTGGACAACGTCATCTTTCACATCACACAGGTGTGCCGTGCCCAGCAACTCAAGGTCGCTGGCCGATGGAGGCAGGTTGGACTCAGGCTTGGGGGGGGTGGGGCTGCACGCTGCGCACACGATTGCCAGACACAGGATACGCGTCCACAGACCGCAATCCCCTGGTCGCTCGGGGCGCCAAGGGCATGCTTCGGCGACACGACGGAGCCGATGCCTCGGGGATGGCGCCCCCTGGTCACTCTCCGTCATGCCTGCGCACGCAGGAATCCACAGGGGGAGCCATCGCGCTGCGATTGCTGGGGCAGGCGTCGAATAGGAAGAGAGAAACTTCAATGGTAGCCCAGATGGTTTCGCAGAATCCGGCGGAATGGTGGGCGATACTGGTATCGAACCAGTGACCTCTTCCGTGTGAGGGAAGCGCTCTCCCACTGAGCTAATCGCCCGTGCGCAGCAGTGTAGCACAGCGGGCAGATTGCTGACAATGCAATGAAGTCCTCACGCCGTCATCATGCCTGCTGATGGCCCGAACCCGTCGGGGGAGCGGGTAGCGTCACTCGTGCACGCGCAACGACGCGGGGACGGGAGCAACCCGTGGCACACTGCTCATCCCCTCCGTCGTTCCGGCGCACGCAGGAATCCATCCCCCCCTCCGTCCCCTGGTCAAACCCAGGGGCATGCTTGCGGCTGTGTCCGGCCCTTGAAGATAATGCAGCGATGCGCACACTCGAAACGTTGAATTTTGACAACACCTATGCCCGCTTGCCGGCTGCCTTCTTTGAACGGGTCGCGCCGACGGCGTTTGATACACCGCATGTGGTCAGTGTGAATCCCGAGGCCGTCGACTTGATTGATCTGGACCCGGATGAAGCCTTGCGTCCGGAGTTTGCCGCTTTGCTGAGTGGGAAGGCCCCACTGCCGGGCAGTGAGCCTATTGCCACCCTGTACGCAGGTCATCAGTTTGGTCACTACGTGCCGCAGCTGGGGGATGGTCGAGCGATTCTGTTGGGTGAAGTGCGCAATCATCGCGGGGAAACATGGGATCTGCAATTGAAGGGTGGGGGCTTGACGCGGTTTTCGCGAGACGGCGATGGCCGGGCGGTGCTTCGTTCGACGATCCGGGAGTATTTGTGTGGCGAGGCCATGCAGGGCCTGGGTATCCCGACGACCCGCTCCCTCTGTATCATCGGCAGCGATGAAGCGGTCATGCGAGAACGTGTCGAGACTGGCGCGATGCTCGTGCGCATGGCGCCGAGTCATGTCCGGTTCGGGACGTTTGAAATCTTCTTTTACCGCAGGCAGTACGATCACCTTCGCACACTGGCGGATTATGTGATCGGTCGGCATTTTCCGCATCTCGGCGATGGGCCTGATCTCTACGCGCGGTTTCTGCATGAGGTGGCCAGGCGGACAGGCGCGTTGATTGCCCGGTGGCAGGCCGTGGGTTGGGCACATGGGGTCATGAATACCGATAACATGTCAATCCTTGGGCTGACCCTCGACTATGGACCGTATGGATTCATGGACGGCTTTACCCCCGGGTTGGTTCCCAATCATTCCGACCGGCATGGCCGGTACTCGTTTCAGAACCAGCCCGATATTGGTTACTGGAATGTTCGTGCGCTCGCGCAGGCGCTTTCTCCTCTCGTGGGGGATGAGGATGTCCTGAGGGCGCCGGAACTGTATGAAGAGACCCTGTGCAGGGCCTATGCGGACCTGATGCAGGCCAAGCTGGGGCTGACGGAGGTCCACGACGGCGATGACAAACTCCGGCGTGATGTGCTGGCGCTCCTGCACAGCAATCGTGTGGACTACACGAATTTCTTTCGTGTGCTGGGACGCTTCAGCCAGGATGACCCGTCGGCGAATGTCCCTGTGCGGGATCACTTTCTTGACCGGGAGGGATTCGACTGGTGGGCGGATCGTTACCTGGCCCGACTGAAGGCCGAGCGCAGTGTGGATGCGGAACGTCAGGCTCGCATGGATGCCTGCAATCCCAAGTATGTTTTGAGAAATTATCTTGCCCAGGTGGCGATTGAGCGGGCGACGCAACACATGGACTATTCGGAAATTGATCGCCTGCGGATGTTGTTGAGCCATCCTTTCGACGATCAACCGGAGATGAACGACTATGCCGCCCCGCCGCCGGACTGGGCACAGCATATCGTGGTGGGGTGTTCGTCGTAGCGTGGGCCGGGTGGTGCGTGCCATGCCGGGGTGGCCGTGTCAGGCGATGGCGATGTCGTCATGGTGCTGATTCGTGAACAGACCGTGCCAGGTGTTCCGTGTAGCGTCCCGATCACCCTCCGTCATTCCCCTGGTC
>RKSG01000076.1 GCA_007570995.1 Nitrospirales bacterium | reverse complement strand
CATGCCCGCAGTGCCCTCCGTCATGCCCGCAGTGCCCTCCGTCATGCCCGCAGTGCCCTCCGTCATGCCCGCAGTGCCCTCCGTCATGCCCGCAGTGCCTCCCCTCCGTCATGCCCGCAGTGCCCTCCGTCATGCCCGCAGTGCCTCCCCTCCGTCATGCCCGCAGTGCCTCCCCTCCGTCATGCCCGCAGTGCCCTCCGTCATGCCCGCAGTGCCCTCTGTCATGCCCGCAGTGCCCTCCGTCATGCCCGCAGTGAGTTGAGCGGGAATCCAGGGGCGCGCCAGGGGCATGCTTTGAAGGAGCTGTTCTGTTATACTGTGCCCATGTTCGCCCTCCCTCCGTCATTCCCGCAGTGAGTTGAGCGGGAATCCAGCGGTGTGTATGAGTGGGAAATGCTGAAAGGACAACGCCATTGTGAGCAGGGATGGAGCCGGGTATACACGTGGCCTTCTGGCTGTGGTACTGGCTGTGTGGTGCTGGGGAGGCAGTCAGGCCCTCGGCGGAAGCCGGCCCGTAACAGTCAGAGCCCTCGGCCAGGAAGATGTCACCATTACCGTTCACATCAGACGTCGCCAGTTTATTCCCCACGTGGTGAATATTCGGGCTGGGCAGCAGGTCCGTTTAATCCTCAAGAATCAGGATGCCGAGCTCCATGCGTTTGTCCCGGTGGATCTGTTGACCCGGACGCATGTGCAGGTCGCCGGCAACGGGGCACCGCAGTTTGGCAAAGACGGGTTTCGTCGGGTATTGATTCCGGCACAGGGCCGTGCCGAACTGGTATTTGTGTCACGGGAGACGGGCACGTTCCCTTTTTTCTGTGATTTGCCCGGGCACATGATGAACGGGACAATCGTGGTGGACGACCAGGCGAATATGTTAGAGTGACAGCCAGCCATGAGTATCGTTGTGACATGACGCTGTTCCCCTTGGTCAAGCTCCCCCTCCGTTCCCTGGGCGCACGGAGTGCCGGGGCCTGCCCGTCGCGTGCAGCCGGAGGGATGACTCCCCTCCGTTCCCTGGTCGCACGGAGCGCCAGGGCCTGCCCGTCGTGTGCAGCCGGAGGGATGACCCCCCTCCGTTCCCTGGTCGCATGGAGTGCCAGGGGCATGCATGCCCGCAGTGCCCCCCTCCGTCCCCTGGTCAAACCCAGGGGCATGCATTCCTGCAGTGAGTTGAGCGGGAATCCAGGCGCGCGCGCCAGGGGCCTGCTTTGGAAACAGTGCCCTCATTCCCATGACGGATTATTCGACACTGAAGCGCCCCATCATCCCGATGCCCGGCTTCGTCGCGCACGCGCTGGAAGAACGAGGGGTCATGGAGGCCTACAAACAGCGCCCGGCATACCAGCAGAACGACTATCTGGCCTGGATCATGCGGGCACGGCGTGAGAAGACACGACAACACAGGCTCGGGCAGATGCTGGATGAGCTTGCGGCGGGCGGTCTGTACATGAAGATGACGCACGCCCCATCCATGAAGTGCCGGCCCGACACCTGACATGGCCTTCCTCGCGCCATGGAAGACACGGATTGCATAGTTGACGCGCAATGTCTCTCAAGACACCCCCGGCGCATGGCCGGAAACATCAACCATACACATTCCCGCATAAGGAAGCCGTTCGCCTGTTTAATGACCCTTCTTCGACATCTGAACAACAACCATCTACAGCCCGGTACGACGTGCTGCCTTCATCGCAGAACGATCATCCGTATCTTCCGTGGCCAGCCCCGATGCCGCTTCACTGTCTTGTCAGACGGGACAGCGGTCAGAGCATGGCCGGTCAGCGGGGTGCGGGGGAGGTAGGCCCGTGTCGCAGGTAATGGAGAACACAATGAAACGGACCGTATGGATCAACGATGGTGCCTATCTTTTCAAAGCCGCCCCGGAGCGGTTTGACTACCTCAGACTCAAGCACGAACTGGAAAATGGAGCCGGAGCGAGGTTCACCGAGAGTTATTATTTCGGAGCCCAGTCCGCGCCGAGTGCGGGGCAGGATTCGTTTAATAAATGGCTCAGGTGCGCGCCACCGATCGGGCCGAAGATGATACTCAAACTGTACTCGCTCAAGGCGATGCGCGTGACCTGCCCAAACTGCAAAGGTGAGTATGATAAGTACACGCAGAAGGGCGTGGATGTCGGCATCGTCACGGTTATGCTCCAGCTCGCGGCGCAAAACCGCTACGACCAGCTTGTGCTGACCTCCGGTGACGGCGATTTCGCCAACGCGGTGGAGTATATCAAGCAGATGGGCAAATCGTTCTGCCTGGCCGGATTCAAAGATTCGGTCTCACCTGATCTGCAATGCTATGCGGATACGATGATGTGGCTGGACGATTTGTGGGAGAAAGTCAGAAAAGTTCCGATCAGTGGTGAAGAAGACGCCGTTCCAGCCGCTTTGGGAAAGGAGCCATATTCATGAGGGACCGCCAGATGAATCTTCGAGACACTTGGATTCCTGCTTCCGCAGGAATGCATGCCCCTGGCGCCCCGGGCGACCAGGGGACGGCAGGGGGGCGGATGCCGGGCCACACGTCTCGCCGTGTTCGCTCCCGGGCGGTGGGGGCAGTCGGCCTGTGTGGTCTTAGTGCCGTGCTGATTGGCGTGCTGGGTATCGGCCTTCCTGCTTTCGCAGAAACGCCTGCCCCGGGCGCCCAGGGAACGGCGGAGGCGGCGGATGCCGTTCCGAGTGCCTACCGTTCGGATGCGGTGCAGGCGGTCCGAACATACGTGCAGGCGGTGTCTGCCCGGGATGTCGCACGGGTGGCCCAGAACGATTTTGTCTGTCTGCTGAAGATGGTTGAATCTGGCGTCGTACACGAAGGGGGATTCCCGTCTGAATCCGATCCGGTGTACGCCTGGTGCTGGGATCGGATGGCTCAGGTCCATGCGGAAGTGATCGAGAGCCGCGACCGGGCCCTGGATGCGTTGTGGCCGGGTGTCGGCAGGCTGGTGAATTTTCGGGATTTTAAGCGGTTTGAAATTGCCGAAACCCGTGCGCGCCAGCGGGCCCCTTCGTTTTTTGTGATGCCCGAAATTGGCGAGATGGCGCAGTCCCGTGGGTTCACCATGGAGGTGATCGATACCAGCCCCTTTCCGCATGCATCATTTCAGTCACCGGCATCCGGTCAGGTGGTGGCTGTGCCGACCACTCTGGTTCGTGTTCGCGTCGCGTACCCTGATCCGATGACCTCCCCGGCGGCTAATGCTGCGGGTCAGCAGGATTGGGTCGTGCCGTATAAAAAACCGATTCATCCCGTCAAAGCCGTGACCGTCAAATGGGTCGTGTTATCGGGATTGCGGCAGCATGGGTTGCCCGTGGATACGGCCGTGCTCAATATCCCGCTGGAATCGGCCATGGGGACGCCGATTCCTTTTGTGGTGGATGCGGGAGGGTTTGAGCAGCACTCGACAGAATTCTGGAACGCGGACGAAGCCCAGGCTGCTCTCGATGCCGGTGTCGAGCGGGCGAAAACGTTGTCGACCCGTCGTGAGCGGATCTCCATGCTCAACCGGGTGCTGGCGGTGAATCAGGTGCACCGGGAGGGGGTGCAGGCCCTTGCGTCCGAGCTGTACGGGGGGCTGATGGACTTTGGGGCGCAGACGCATGGCGTGCAGATGGAACGCGGCCCCCTCTACCAGGCATTCAACGAATTATACTGGACGGTGCAGGCGCAAACCGACCGGATGGACATTTCTCTTCACATGGAAATGGGTGGAAAATCCGACCCGACGCCAGCCGATTATCTGTACCGGTTGGTTCCTGTGATGGAGACGCTGGTGGCACTGACCCCCCAGGATTTCGACACGCGCCTGAAATTGAGCAGGGCCTATCGGTGGACGAACGATCAACGCATGGCTATCATGGCCCCTCAACAATTGCTCGCCGAAGTACCGACGGATCGCCCGCTCCTTCGCGCGAGGATTTTGACAACCCTGGCCTGGTCGCACATCAGTAAGGTCGCGTGGAACCGGCATTTTGACGACCCTGACATTGTCCGTGGCTACGAAGAAGCCGATGAGGCGTTTCAGTTGTCTTCCGAGCCGTTGATCAAATTTTCCGCCGCCTATGCCAAAGCGTACAGTCTGGCCTTTCGTCCCCAGCGGGATAACCAGACGATGGTGGCATTATTGAAGGAAGCCCAGCACTGGTATCGGCAGATTGCGGGAGCCACGGACCCGTCCTGGGTCTTTCTCCTCCAGAATGACACATTGAAAGGACTGGTAGAAACCGATCCGGCGTTTCGCTCGTTGGTGCATGTCCCTGGTGCGCCCCCTGGATTCCCGCTCAACTCACTGCGGGAATGACAGAGGGGGGGCACTGCGGGAATGACAGAGGGGGCTTTTGACCAGGGAGCAGCTCATTCGCAGGCGCGCCGGCTGTGTGCAGTGCATCTCGCATCCATGGGGAGTGTCATCGTTCAACCACAAGGAGGTATGCCATGTTTCGTCTGATTCGTTCAAAGAGTTTCATCGGAGTCCTCGGAGTGTTTGCCATGGTGTGTATGACCTCGCCTGCCATGAGCGAGGACGATGGCCCGGCGGATGGCTTCGGTCTCCACGTCCAGGCGCCGCACATGATGGCCGATGGACAGATCGGAGGCCCCTTTCATCATTATTGCAAAGGCATATCGGATGAGATCATCCAGTGTCTGCTCTTTACCTCCACCGATGCTAATGCGCCGTTGATTGGCGTGGAATATTTTATTGCCAAGGACCTGGCCCGCAAGGAAGTGCCCTTGATTCAATGGAACAGAAATTTCCACGATCATGAAGTCGAAATCGCGACCGGTCGCGTGATTATTCTGGACATCGAGGATGAAAAGAAAGTGCAGGAAATTGCCAGCGCCGCGGCGCAAACCGACGGAGTGATTTACCAACTCTGGCAACCTGGACAAAAGGTGCCGGATGGAACGGTGACGATTCCGAATTCCGTTGGTCATCAATTCCGGACTGAGTAAGATCATGCTGGTGCGGGAGCGTCTGGCTCCCGCACCAGCTGTCAGGGCAACGTGGTTCGATAAGAGCGGCCCGGTCAACGTTTCCCTGCTGGATTCCTGCGTTCGCAGGAATGACGGAGGT
>RKSG01000120.1 GCA_007570995.1 Nitrospirales bacterium | reverse complement strand
TCCTGTTCAAAGCCTAAGACATTGAAGAACTTGTATCCCCATATTCAGGCAATACATTCGCAAGATTTTCCAGACATCATCAGTTGAATACGTGGATATTTCCTGACGGCGTTGCCTTGCCGTGTCGCCATGCTTGACGTTGCGGTTCTGGTCATCAACAGTCGGATCTACTCCGGAGAGGTGGAAGATACTGGCGAGGCGGGCCTGTGCAGATATCTGCAGGATCATGATGCCCAGGTGGTGGCGTATGAGGTCGCGCCGGATGATCGCGAGGCGATCCGCGAGCGGTTGATGGGCCTGTGCGAGCGTCGTATTCAGGTGATTGTCACTGTTGGAGGAACAGGGGTTCGGCCGACAGACTGGGTGCCGGAAGCGACACGGGATGTCATCGAGAAGGAAATACCCGGGATCGGGGAAGCCATGAGGATGGAAAGTCTGAAAAAAGTGAAGACGGCGATGCTGTCACGAGGAACCGCCGGGATTCGCGGCGGGACCATGGTGGTCAATCTGCCGGGAAGCCCGAAGGGTGCGATAGACAATTTGTCAACCATTCTTCCGATTCTCGATCATACCGTGAAGAAACTGTCTGGTGGGAAATAGTACGGGCAACGCTGCCAGTTCTTTGATCTGCCATAACGGGCAATGTGGAGGCCTACATGAGCACTGAGTTGAAAATGGTGCAACCTTCAACCACGGGCGATGCCTGCACGTATATGTGGGCCTGTGCCATTTGTGATGAGAATGAAACGTGTCAAAAGGACAAGGAAGGTCACAGCCGGTGGCTGGTGGCGAAACGCATGGAGCGCATTGACTATAAAATTCTCGTCATGAGCAATAAAGGTGGAGTCGGCAAGAGCACCGTCTCGACAAATATCGCTGTGAGCCTGGCGTTGAAGGGCTATGAAGTGGGTATCTGCGACATGGATATTCATGGGCCGAACATTCCCAAAATGGTCGGTGCCGAAGGTCAGCGCCTCAAGATCAGCACGGGTGGAGGGATTATTCCCTACCAGGCCTACAACATGAAAATTGCTTCGATGTCCTTCCTGCTCCAGAACTCCGATGATCCCATTATCTGGCGCGATGCCTATAAGTTTGAATTCATCAATCAACTGCTCGGAGGGGTGGAATGGCAGGATTTGCAGTATCTCATTGTGGATTTGCCGCCTGGCACGGGCAATGAGTCGGTGACGACAATTGATCTGATCGGGGAAGTCACGGGTTGCGTGATTGTGTCCACGCCGCAGGAAGTGGCGCTGCTCGACGCGCGCAAGTCCGTCACATTTGCCCGGGACAGTGAATTGCCGATTATCGGCGTTGTGGAAAATATGAGCGGCCTCGATTGTCCGCATTGCCATGAACACATTGACGTCTTTCGGATGGGCGGGGGAGAAGCCTCCGCACGGGACATGGATGTGCCCTTTCTGGGAAGAATTCCGCTGGACCCCGAAGTCGTGCGGCAAAGTGATTACGGCGAACCGTATGCCTTGTTCCATTCTGACTTGCCGACGGCCGACGCGTATCACGCCATCGCCAATCAGGTGGACAGTTTTTGCAAGAAAAAAGGCTCGCTGGTGTCTGTGGCGACCAGGAGCCCGTTTAAGAAAAAGTAGGGGATTGGTATCGGACTGCAAGGGACGAACGAGGCACGGTGCTTAACTGTCTGGTAAGAAATAATACGGGGAACGCTGCCAGTTCTTTGATCTGCCCGCTCCCCCGTCGTCATTCCCGCAGTGAGTTGAGCGGGAATCCAGGGGGCATGGCGTCCCGCTGCTGGTGTGCGCCGTGTGCGTAGAAGAAAAGGTTGTGATCCACCATGAATGAACTGACTCCTCTCACACAGGCTCAAGAAACTGTGCTGGCTGCCGCCGCTCCGTTGGGGTGCGAGAAGGTTGGATTGCTTGATGCGCTTGGTCGTGTTCTGGGTGAGGATATTGTGGCGCCGAGAGCCAATCCCCCCTGGGACAATTCGGCTATGGACGGCTTTGCCGTTCGTTGGGAGGACATCAGGAAAGAGCATGAGGTCACCAGGCCGGCGGAATTGACCATCGTTGAAGATGTTCCGGCCGGGCAGATGGCCACGAAGGCAGTGGGACCAGGCGAGGCCATTCGGATCATGACCGGCGCCCCGCTGCCCGAGGGTGCCGATACCGTGGTGCGGGTGGAGTTCACGGAACCATCCGACGTCGGCGTTCGGATTTTCCAGCCAGAGCCACTCGGTGCCAATATCCGTCCCAAGGGAGAGGACGTCAAAGAAGGTGAATGCATCATTCCCCGCGGCGCGATCCTGCGTCCAGCGGAACTTGGGATGCTGGCCATTCTGGGCAAATCGTTTGTGCTGGTGCAGCAACGTCCTCGAGTGGCCATCCTGTCGACGGGTGATGAACTTGCTGACCTGGATGAGTTGTTCGACGAGAAGAAGATCGTCAATTCCAACAGTTATGGCATTGCCGCGGCTGTGCAGGAGGCCGGCGGGATCCCCCTGTTGCTGGGCATTGCCAGGGATGTGCCCGAGTCCCTCAAGGAGAAAATTGCGCAGGGACTGGGGTGTGACATTCTGGTGCTGTCGGGTGGCGTGTCCATGGGCGACTATGATTTTACCAAAATCGTCTTCGCTGAACTGGGCGCTGACATGCATTTCTGGAAACTGGCGATCCGGCCCGGGCAGCCCCTGGCCTTCGGCCATATCCAGGGCACCCTGGCGTTCGGCCTGCCCGGGAACCCCGTGTCGTCCATGGTTACGTTTGAACAACTGGTGCGACTGGCGATCATGAAAATGGGAGGCCATCGGCAGTGGGCACGTCCGGTCGTGCAAGCCGAATTTCAAGAGCGGTTTTCCAAGCGTCCCGACCGCAGACATTTCCTTCGGGGGATCCTGGAACACCGCAATGGCAAACTGACCGTTCGGCCCACCGGCCCGCAGGGGTCCGGGATCCTGACATCCATGGTCAAAGCCAACGGCCTGATTGATATTCCAGAAGACGTCGAAACCGTTCATCCCGGCGATATCGTTCAGGTGCAGGTCCTGAGCAGGAATTTTTAAGCCCATGGCGCCCCCCATCCTTTCTTTTGTCGGACGTTCGAATAGCGGAAAAACCACGTTGATTGAACGTGTTATTCCCGAATTAACCCGCATGGGGTATCGCGTGGCAACTGTCAAACATGCGGGACACGGGTTTGATCTGGACACGAAAGGCAAAGACAGCTGGCGTCATAAGCAGGCCGGTGCCAGTGCCGTCGTCGTGGTTTCCAGGGGGAGCCTGGCCATGTTTGCCGACGTCCCGGAGGAGATCAACGTCGAAGAAGTCAGGGATCGGTTTCTGGATGGCCAAACGGATTTAGTGATCGTGGAGGGGTGGAAAAGCGAAGGCTATCCGAAAATTGTCGTGGTGCGCGACCATCTTGGTGAAGTCAATGTTTCCACCGATGGGGTGTTGGCCGTTGTCTCGATGAAACCCGTTGAAGCTGCCGTGCCATGTATTGACCGGGATGATATTCCGGCTCTGGTGAAGTTGATTATTCAGCATTATCCCAGGACCGCCTCCGTGTAATATGAACCGAAGGACCGTCCCCATCCTTCTGGTGGTTGTCGGTGTCCTCCTGTCGGCCGGAGCGGTGGCTGTTCCGCTTACCAACCATCCGCAGTTCTGCGCCTCCTGCCATACCATTCGTCCGTCAGTGGAAAGCTGGGAGGCGTCGTCTCACAAAGACGTGACCTGTGTGGAGTGTCACGTGCGTCCGGGCCTGGCGGGGTTTCTCGAGGATAAAGTGTGGAAGGGGCTGTCAGATGTGGCCGTGACGTGGTTTGGGACACCGACCGAACCACACGACTTGCATGCCCATGTGGATTCGGATGTCTGTGTGCGTTGCCATCGCGCGATCCTCAGAGTGTCCGAAGTGTCATCCAGAGATTTGCCGGCTCCCGTCAACGCCATCGGCCTGGTGATGAGCCACCGAAAACACATGGAGGCATTTGGCCAACGCGGTCGGGGAGAGGGGTGCACGACCTGTCACGCGCGCGTGGTGCACGGTATGCCGGTCAAGGGCTATCCCATTGTCATCCCCCGTGGTCACGTGACCCTGGACATGAAGCCGCATTATCCCGATCATCCCGAAGGGTCGGTGTTATGGCAATCGGCACTGGCCGATTGCGTGAGGTGTCATGACAATACCACGGTGTTTGCGGGGACGGTGCTTCGCAAGGATTGCGAGGTGTGCCATATCGAGGAACGCATCAGGGATTTTCTGTTTTAACACTACGGGCCACCATTCATGCCAGCTCCCATTGTTCGTGTTCACAATTTAACGAAACGGTTTGGTGATTTTACCGCGGTGGATCACATCTCGTTTGAGATCCAACCCGGGGAAACCGTTGGGTTACTCGGGCCCAATGGCGCGGGGAAAACCACGACGTTTCAAATGCTCCTGGATGTGATTACCCCCACGCATGGCACGATTGAGATGTTCGGGCTGAATCTGGTGGATCATCGGGAAACGATTCTCCGGCAGGTCAATTTTTCTTCGACGTATATCTCGATGCCCTATGCCCTGACCGTGGAAGAAAATCTCCGGGTGGTGGGGTGGTTATACGGGTTGACGGACGTCAACAAACGGATTGACGAGATGGTGGATAAACTGGGCATGGAGGCCATACGCCATACGCTCACACGTAAATTGTCATCCGGACAAGCGACTATGCTGACCCTGGCGAAGGCCGTCATGATCAAACCGAAAATTTTACTGCTGGATGAACCCACGGCCAGTCTGGACCCGGATATCGCACACAAAATCAAAGGCTTTCTCAAAGACTATCGCGAGACGTCCGGGTTGAGCATGCTGTATACCTCGCACAATATGCGCGAGATGGAGGAAATGTCCGACCGGATCATGTTTCTTCGACGGGGAAAAATTATCACGCAGGGCACGACCAGCGAGGTGCTGGCTCAGTATGGCGAACGTGATCTTGAACGGGTCTTCGTGAAAATCTCGCGAGATCATGTCTGACGTCGGAACATTGACGGGTCTCTGCCCCCGTGGCCGGAGAAGGCAACGGCGGTGCTGGAACAGGATGTTGACCACACGCCACTCACC